>CALXNF010000013.1 GCA_944389685.1 uncultured Alphaproteobacteria bacterium
TTTTTGACAACGATTCATTTTTTTGCCATTTTTCTGCTGTTTGTATATACAATTTATATACAATACATTTTTTAATTTCTAACGTATCCGCCATCAACTTTTCTAATTAAACCCTGTAATTCTAGAATAACTAAATCGCGTTTTATTTCCGAAACTGATTTTTTGACAATTTCTGACAATACAGATTCAGAAACAGGAATTATTCCTAAGACCTCTAATAAATAATTTTCTGACATAATTTTTTCTGATGTTTTTTCGTTCTTAAAAAAATCGGAGCCTCCCACACACAATTTCGCTGTACCAGATTTTATCAATGAATTTGGTCCCAAAGACCTAGAATCCGCTGGATGAGAAGGAATCGCCCAAATTTCACGATTCGATTCGTTTGCAAACTTAGCTGTTTTCATACTGCCAGATTTTAAATCGGCCTCCCCCAATATCAACTTCTGACTTAACCAAGCAATTAATCTATTTCGCATAACAAAATTAGACGCAACAGGAACAAAACCGACAGGCATTTCACTTATAACAACCCCACGATCTACGATTTCCCAATATAAATTTTCGTTTTCCAAAGGCCAAATATAATCTACCCCACCTGCCACAACTGCTATCGTTTGCGTATCTCCAAAAACTCTTAACGCCCCCCTGTGTGCGGCCGAATCGGTTCCCATCGCCAAACCAGACACAACAGCATATCCGTGTTCCGAAAAGGCTTGCGCAAGATCGGCAATAAAATTCATTCCTGCAGCTGTTGCGTGTCGCGTTCCGACCATACTAACCGTTTCTTTTAAAAGCGTTTTTATATTTCCACGAACCGATAATACTGGCGGATGATTTTTTAATGTCCTTAATAAGCTGGGATATTCTGACATATCATCAGATATATAATGTATTCCTAATTTATCAGCTAGTTCCAATTCATTATCAACAGCTTTTTTAACCGAATCGTTTGGCTTTAAAAAACGAATCGCTTCTTCTACATTTCCGTATTGTTCTATCAGCTTAAAATAATGTGATGGCCCTATATTAGGGCTACGTAAAATTAATAATCTACCACGTAAATCATCAAACGCCATATTGATACTATAAGAAAATTACATATATTAATGGAAGTAATATTTTAAAAACGAAGCCCCTTATGGGGCTTTACTTTAATTTCTCGCATTTAATAAATATTCATAGTTATAAGTCGTACATTCTGTTGGTTTTCCATCCCATTCCCATGCATCACATTCTGTTTTCAATGTTTCAAATGCACTCATAATCTGGTCAAATTCACTTGGGCTTTGTTTTTTCAGTGCCCGCAATTGTGCAAGCAATTGTTCATCTCCTTTCAAACCTTTCTGCCCTTCAACGGCCCCACCAATTAAACGGTTACCAAATAACTCCATAATACCAACACCAAGTCCTGCCCCACCAACCGCTCCACCAACGGTGGCCCACGTACGAGCAGTCTTTTTAGAATCCAATATACGTTTACGCAAAGTTTCTTCATCTGCCCAACTTCCACAAGTTATATTTTGTCCCATTGGGAAATATTTTTCAGGAACGTCAGAAACATTTATATTTGAATCAGAAGATTTTACATTCACCAAAACGAAACAAATATTATTTTCTGGTTCATTAACATCTTCTACCATTGACGAATAATTATTTACATTGCTATACCTTGAAGCCCAAACGAAAGTATTTCCAACACCAATATTATTACTTAAACAGGCTTTTCTTTGCTTTTCATAATCTGCGTTATTATCTTCTGGTTCGGCGGGCAAATCCCCAGGTTCTTCAGTATTTGTACTATCCGAATTATCTGCCCCGACAGGTACCCTTACACTAGACATAGCATTTGTAGAAGAGTTGGCATTAGCCATAGCAGAAATTTGATTTGTTGAAGCTGTTGCTCTTGGTGCCGACCTAACTAATTGAGTTGTCATAGAACGACGAGATTGTGAATTATTTGTGACCGCCAAAACAGGGATACATATTAAGCAAAACGCAATAAAAGAAAAAAAATTTCTCATCTCCTAATTCCTCTTTTATTTTTGTTCTATTATACCATAAAAAACAAAAAAAATAAAGATCTTTTAATAAATAAAGGCCGTTTTAAACGGCCTTTATTTATTTTTTCCACTTCCATTCTACTTTTGATTCTGTCCCAGCTAGCAAACGCTTTATATTTTCGCGATGCCGCCATAAGCATAATAGCGCAATTGCTAAAAACGCCCAACCGATTTGTGAACTAATGACAAAACCAAGAATTGGCATTAAACTGAACGTAACAATTGCCCCCAAAGAAGAATATCCAGAAGATAAGGCAACTATCAACCATTCAATTCCGCACGTAATAAAAACTAAAGGATTTATTGCTAATAAAACACCAAACAAAGAAGAAATACCTTTTCCTCCATGAAAGCCTAACCAAATAGGATAACAATGCCCAACTATAGCAACAAATCCACACCAAGCAGCAAAAACATCCCCACCTATAGACCAACCGATAAAAACGGAAGCTATCGCTTTTAGCATATCAAGAAGCCACGTTGCTGCAGCCATACGTAAACCACCGACACGCATAACGTTCGTTGCCCCGATATTACCACTACCAACTTTACGAAGATCCCCCTTCCCCATTAAACGAGTTAAAATCAACCCCATTGGGATAGAACCTAACAAATAAGACGCAATTATTCCTGTAATATAAAGCCACATCATTTTATTTTTCCTTGATTTTATGTTTGTTTTTTATAAAATAGCAGAAAACGTGACAAAATAAAAGGAAAATAAAGTGGCAAA
>CALXNF010000014.1 GCA_944389685.1 uncultured Alphaproteobacteria bacterium
TCGCAAAACCTGCAACATGTTCCGCCTCTTTATTAAAAAAATTAATAGGTATCAATAGTGGAAATTGAGCGTTCTGAACCCCTTGAGCTTTGATACGTTTATCAAGTTCATCTCGCATTAATTCCCAAATCGCCCAACCATATGGTTTTATGGTCATACAACCGCGAACCGGTGCACTTTCTGCCAAATCTGCCGCCGTAATCAAGTTCTGATACCATTCACTAAAATTTTCCGCACGTGTCGGAGTAATTGCTGTTTTCATAATAAATCTCTTTTATTTTGTCGCTTCTTTATCTTTTAATTCCATATATTTATCGGAAACTATTTTCTGCAGCGTTTCCGCAATCTGCTTTCTGTCCTTACCCGCCAAGGGCGGAGGCGGCAAAACTGTAATCTCAACCATAAAACCGCCCAACATCATTACATGAAAAACTTGCCCGAAAGCACTTCGCTCACGCGAACACAACGGCCCCACATCTTGCTTTGCATTCGCAAAATAACCAAAATGTTCTGCCAAATCTTCATCGTTAATGACCCCGCCATCACGATAACGATAATTCATTACCATAGGCTGAACAACCACATCAGAATTTTCAACAAAATTAAATAACGTGCTTTTAAAAGGTTTTACATAAGAACCATTCGTTGTTGTTCCTTCCGGAAATAAAAACATCGGGTATTTCACGTTTGAAACAGTTTGCTGAACTAATTTTAATGCTTCTATTGCATGCGAAGGTCTGCGGTCAACGAATATGACGCCAAACTTACGCGCCACCCAGCCAACCAACGGCCAAGATTCCATTTCTTTTTTTGCAATAAAGCTGCCTCCAAACGCAACAGGGAAAGTCGCTATTTCAAAAATTGAAATATGATTTGCTATTATCAGTAATGGTCTATGATTAGATATTTTTCCATGCACGCGAATTTTAATACCAGACAAAATCAGAAGGATTCGCATAAATACGCCCATATACCAAACAGATGCCTTACCGCGTGGTAATAACAATATTATCGGTAACTGAATTAAAACCATTAACCAAAATGTCGCAAATTTTATGACAGCCCCTGTCGTATTAAAAATATTCTGCTTTCTGACGCACCCCATTATTCTTGCCTTTCTTCACCGTCTTTTACATCATCAATATATTCTGCATCTGCAGCGTCTTCGCGAAGTAAAAAGTCAAAAAATGCACGAAGCATTTTAAAAGACCCCGTTACTGGTAATAACATTATTTTCCCAACCGTTTTTAATGCCCCGTCTTTTTCACCAAAACTATCCAAAGCATTTTCACGACCTAAGAAATGTTTCTGATAAGCCGCATCAATATTTTTAGTCTGCATCATCACAAAGACATCATATGAATTAAATGGTTTATCGATAAACACCCCCTTTCCAAATGTTGCACCCAAACGAAGGTACCCCTTTATCAAAGGTGTCATTTGACGGCGCGCGGCCGCTTCATCTACAAATTCTCGAGGTAATATATTCATCCTTGATAATTTCGGGTTAATACCTTCCGCAAAATTTTCAGACAATACTGTTGCACGCAATCTTAACGGCGATAAATGATTATAATATAGATAAGATATTGCCTGCGCAGACTCAACAGATTTCGTACCCACCCAAGACGCGACACCAAATAAAATCTCTATCTTACGGCGAACGACGTATTCCCCAAGTCCTGCCCATAACATTCGCATCACCAACGCATTTTCACGGTATGCTTTATCAACGCAGGCGCGTGACATTTCTGCAATATTTCCATTATATTTTTTTATTTTTGAAAGGTTGAATTCCGTTTCTGTATAAAAACTTCCCATTTTTTCAGCAGCGTTACGATCAATGATACGGTAAGTTCCGACAATCTTACCATTATGAAACACAGCTAAATATTCAGCATATCTATCAAAAGCGTCATACTCTTCGCGTAAATTTTTCTGTTCTTCTGTTGCGGACGCCCCCTCTTCTTCAACAAAAACTTCATAGCGTAATTGACGAACCTGACGGCGTTCTTCCTTATTCCTTGTTAAACGAACTTCATAATCGCGGACTTTGATAGCCATAAATATATCCTTTATAAAATAAAATATATCTGAAGAATATCAAAGTACTCCAGCATTTTCAATTAATTTTATTACTTTAATTCATCCGCCAAAGTAGCTATTGCAATTGCATACCAATTAGAACTGTTCCACTTTTTAATGCGATAAAAATTCGGGTACGTTAGATAAGCATATATTACGGGTTGCGGTACTACATCCGTATCAATAGCATTTGGGTCTGCACTTGCATTTAAAGCTGCTGCTGCAATAGCTGCCGCACGCTGTTCTTGAATTAATTTTATATCACCTACTAACCCCGCTGTCATATCTGTCACCGGTATCTGCGTACCATCTGGATTCATTACACCAATTGCAGCCCATTCACTTAACGTCTTTTTCGTTTTCCCGTCCAATAAAGAAATATCAAAACTAGCGGGCAACATTACACGGCGAACAATTTTTTCATTAGGGTTCCAACCCATTTTATGCAAATAATTACCTGCACTAAACATTGCATCCCCAACACTATGAATTATATCTATTTTCCCGTCACCGTTTCCATCCGCACCATATTGCCGCAATGTCGTCGGAATAAATTGAAAATGCCCCATTGTACCGGCCCAACTACCGCGAATGTCGTTTATATCCAAATCATTATCATCTGCAATCTTCATCAAAGCAAATAACTGATTACCAAAAAAAGTTTCACGGCGCCCTTCATACATCAACGTTAAAAACGCATCTGTTAATTTATGTGCCGCTCTATATTCTCCATAATTTGATTCCAACCCCCAGAAAGCTAATATAACATGCGGCTGAACACCATATTTGTTTTCCACCCTCGCCAACATAGTAGGATATGTCGCCCGCATTTTATGACCGTTTTCTATACGCCTGGAATTTACGGTTCTTGCCAAATATTCATCTAAGGTTAATTTAAATTCTGCCTGATTCCTGTCGCTTTTTACAATTGATGGTATGAACGAAGGGTACTTTAACGTGGCGTCTATCGTACCTTTTGATATATTCTGATTTATGGCACGCGTACGTACATCATCTAATATTTTATACCATCTATCAACGTCAAAAACACCTGCACCTTCCGCATAAGCCCCCAAAGGTATAAAAAGCATTAACGCAAGCCCCATAAGGCGCGCGGTTAACCAACGTTTTCTCATCGTACGCCCCCATTAAAATGAGTATTTCAAACCAATATGCAACCCAAAAGACTGCCACGTTGCATGGTCTAACTGATCGCTGATATATACCGTTTCTGCAGGAACTGTTTCCAAAATAGGTAAACCGTTATCATCCAAAATGTAATAACCGTTTTCATCAACAAGCCAACTTGTATATTCAGCTAAATATAACTCTCCACCGATATTACCTACATAGAATAAATCTGTGTCTACTTTTATTGCCAACTGCATACGATCAGAAATTCTATAGTTATATTCCATTTCAGCAGCATAAGAATAAGAACCGTTACTACCCTCGTCAATGAAACTTGGATTCTGTTGCCAATCTGTACGATTTGGCCAGGTTCCTTCTGATGAATATTTTGGCATACCAACTTGGAAATAAAAGCGCAATTTATCCGCCAAAGTCATCTGCTTTTCAATTTCTAAACCAATATAAAAACCAGACCATGTAGTATTATAAATGTGCGTTGTTCCTTCTACAATTACAGGTCCATCTCCACCTATGATTACACACTCACCAGAATCTCCCCCCCATGGTACGTAACCCATGTCAGGATTATAATCACCAGTAACAAGACTTGTCCCCAAACCATAAATACCACCAGAATTTGTGGTTTGAACCAACTTTATATCTTCCGGAGACATACAAACCTGATACCAGTCATCTGGTGCCTCCATATTTATAGGAACAGAATAATAATTACCTTCAACGTCACCAAAAACGTAATCACCATTACTTGTCATCAGCGGTAAGAAAATACCTGGATTCGGATAATAGTGATCAGACATCTCTAAATTATGGTTAAAGATTTCATACCCAAAAGTAGGTGATAATTTCCAACCACCAATATCCCAAACATGATGCGCACCAATTCCTAATTTTAAGTGATTTGTCCGTCCCGTTTGATCACCTACAGAAATCGTAAAGATCCCCTCATATTGCTTTGTCGCATCATATGGTTCTAAGTCATAGTCCATAGACATTCCGCCATGTGACATGAAGCCCATGCTATATTCACCATATGCAAACATATCAAAATTACGAACGCTGAAATTATGCCGAACCCCAACCCCAATTTCATTGAATACCATATCATCCCATTCAAGAACAGAATTTACACCTGTTTTGAATTCAAAATCCGCAAAACGACGGGTATAAGTTGCATAAACGCTTGTCTTATCGTCACTTGGAACTGCAATGCCGTTGACCGTCATCGCACCTGCACTAGAATTTACAACAGGGCGCGGAACTTGATAAGAGTACGATTGACTACCAACAATTTGCTTATTCCCAGATTGTCCCACATATCTTGTATAACCCTGACTGGCATACTGACCATATGCGGCCTGATTAGCATTCATAGAAGAATTATTTTGATAATAAGAAGGCACCCCTTCGCTCGATGCAAACGACGCCAAGGGAACCAAAAGCCCACATAAAAAAGCTAACCTTCCTGTATTCATACCTACATTGTTAACATATTTTAACATAAAAATCGTTTATATGAAAAGCACTTTTTTGAAAATATAATCAAAAACTAGATTTCTACACTTTTTTGTATAAAATATGCTTATGCTAATAGCTCATAACATATATATTCACGTTCCTTTTTGTATATCAAAGTGCAACTATTGCGCTTTCTTTTCTCGCGCTTGCACCAAACCAGATTGGCAACTTTATGAAAACAATATCATAAAAGAAATAGAATTTTGGTCACAAAAATTAGGAAAAATTAATATACCTACCATATTTTTTGGTGGTGGAACTCCTTCTTTGATGCCACCAGAAACTTTTAATAAAATAATATCAAAAATAAGCTCTGCTTTTTCCATAGATGACAAATGCGAAATAACTTTAGAAGCCAACCCCGGTACCATCAATTCTGAAAAACTTTCTGATTTTATAAATGCCGGTGTAAACAGATTATCCATAGGCGTACAATCTTTAGATGATGAAAAATTAAAATTTTTAGGCCGTCGTCACAATTCGCAAACAGCGTTGACTCTAATAAAAATTGCGCAAAAGAAAAATGTCCGGCTTTCCGCAGATTTTATCTATGGGTTACCAAATGAAACCATTAAAGACGTTATAAAAACCTGTAAGGAGATAAATTCATTAGGTTTAACCCACTGTTCTATGTATGAACTGACAATAGAACCATTTACCCCTTTTGGAAAAATGAATTTACAAATGCCATCTAACGAAGAAATGGCCGACATGTATTCAACAATTTCAGAAACTTTAAAACTACCTCGCTATGAAGTCTCTAACTATGCAATGCTTGGTGAAGAATGCAGGCATAATTTAAATGTATGGGATGGACAACCTTATATTGGGCTTGGGCAAGCTGCCGCCGGCAGAATATTAATTGAAAATCAGTGGTATGAACAACTTGGAAACAACGAAAAATTTGAGAGGTTATCTGATATCGCACGTGCAGAAGAACGTATAATAACTGGTCTGAGACAAGTTCGCGGGGTTTACCTTGACAGCGACATAAAAAAAATAATAAATATGCAATACATAAAATCTAATCCGGACTTATTGCAGGTCAATTCTGACGGCAGACTTGTCACAACAGAAAAAGGAATGTTGATTCTGGACGATTTAATACTAAATTTAGTGAGGTAGTTTTAATGCAACATAAATTTTTAAACATCATAGGAATAATTGCGGTTATAATCACAGTCATTGCAACGTATTTTATTACCAGACCAAAGGAGAAAATTATGACAACGGGAATCAAAACAGAAAATATGGACACAACCATTCGTCCAGGAGATAATTTTTATGATTATGCAACTTTGGGCTGGCAAAAAGCGAACCCTATTCCAGACGATTACACACGATACGGCGCGTTTGAAACATTGCATGACACTAATT
The DNA here is from genome assembly GCA_944389685.1 of uncultured Alphaproteobacteria bacterium. GTDB lineage: Bacteria > Pseudomonadota > Alphaproteobacteria > Rs-D84 > Rs-D84 > Enterousia. The sequence continues at coordinate 6,130 of CALXNF010000014.1, forward strand.
TAGAACGTGTGCGTAAAATTGCGGAAACAGATACCGGTAAAATCGGAACTTTATATTCCATTGCAATGAACGAAGAAAAATTAAACGCCGAAAAAATAGCTCCTGTTAAACCATATTTAGAAGAAATCGACACAATAAAATCAAGGTCTGAATTACCTGCATATCTTGGTAAAATGCATAAATTTTCTTCGGCATTTTGGGGTGACGGTGTTGCACTGGATGAAAAAGACAGCGATTACTATTTATATAATATCGGACAAGGGGGGCTGGGCTTATCAAGGGATTATTATTTTGACAAAGATGAAAAATCTGTTGAGGTTCGTAAAAAATATCTTGAATTCATCACAAAACAAACAAAAAATTTTGGTCTATCCGTAAATGCGGATAAATTATACGCGTTGGAAGAACGTATGGCTAAATCATTTTATCCAAAAGAAAAGCTGCGCGACCCAAATGCCAACTATCACAAGATGACACTTGCAGAGGTAAAAGAAAAATTTTCGAATTTTGATTGGGATACCTATCTACAAACCCGCGGCGCAACAGCAGCAAAAAATATAAACATAAACCAACCAGAAGCTATTGCAGAATCAATCGCGATTATAAACGACACTGACTTAGACCTAATTAAAGATTATCTAAAATATCGCATCATCAGTGCTGCGGACACTTTATTAGACGATGAAACCTATGACATTTCATTTGACTTCTATAACCGTACGATGGCAGGACAAAAAGAACCTAAACCTCGTTGGAAGCGCGCAGTTTCATTACTAGATGGTTCTTTAGGTGAAGAAATAGGCAGACTGTACGTAGAAAAATATTTTTCGGCAGACGCCAAAGAACGTATGCAACAGTTAGTAAAGAACCTGCAACGCGCCCTGGGGATTCGTATAGAAAATCTAACGTGGATGTCAGACGAAACAAAAGCACAAGCGTTGGAAAAATTGGATACATTTAAGGCAAAAATCGGTTATCCAGATAAATGGCGCGATTATTCGGCTTTAAACATTAGTTCTGATTCGTCTTTATGGGAAAACGTTGTTAACGTATCTAAATTCGAAGACGCATTTTGGCTAGAAAAAATAGGACAAAAAAAAGATCCAACTATTTGGTATATGAACGCACACGAAGTAAATGCATATTACGATCCATCTACAAACGAAATCTGTTTCCCTGCTGGCATACTACAGTATCCGTTCTTTGACATGAGTGCAGATGACGCGTTCAATTATGCGGCTATAGGAAGTGTAATCGGTCACGAAATGACGCATGGGTTTGACGATTCTGGTCGTCAATTTGACAAAGACGGGAACTTACGAGATTGGTGGACTGCCGCCGACGCCGAAGCTTTTACACAACGCGCAAACGTTATGAAAGAATATTTTAATAACATAGAAATCGCTTCTGGCATAAATGCTAACGGTGAATTTACTTTGGGTGAAAACTTAGCTGACTATGGCGGTGTAACTGTTTCATATACTGCATATAAAAACTTTGCGACCCCAAGCAATACAATCAACGGCTTAACAGCAAACCAAAGATTCTTCATAGCTTACGCCGGTGTTTGGGCGCAAAACATTCGCGACGCCGAGGCTTTGCGTCTGACAAAAATGGATGAACATTCATTGGGTGAATGGCGAGTAAACGGGATATTACCTCATATCGACGCTTGGTATGAAGCGTTTAATGTAAATGCAAGCGACAAAATGTACATTGAACCAGAAAAACGTGTAAAAATATGGTAATAAGAAACCGGCATTTGCCGGTTTTTTATTTACTTTTTAATGATGCGCTATTAAATGTAAAATTATACTTATAATAAATATAATAGTTATTACGCCTAAAATAATCTTTTGCGTACGATGATTATGCGAACCGTGACAATGTTCACAATCACAATGACATTCCCTCACAACCAAAAACCAAGAAAAAAACAACATCAAACCAGAAAAAACAAATAACCACGGTTCAAACCAATGCGGAATAAATTCTGCATGTGCAAACTCTGGTGCAAACAAACCAACAATAGATAATACTATCGGTAAAACGCAACAAAACAAATGTGGCAATATGCTTGCAATGATTCCTAATTTTACGGCTTTGTTTTTCATATTGGCAATCCTTAGAAAATTATAACCACAGTTTCAATAACTATGGTATCCCCAACAGGAATCGAACCTGTATCAAAGGTTTAGGAAACCTCTATTCTATCCAGTTGAACTATGGGGACAATGAACTATATTTTATTCACAGATTTTAATATTGCAAGTTGTAATATTGACTTGTATAATAGCCGAGCAAAAAAAGGAAAGGATTAGTTAAATGGGGAATAGATTAATCGGTTATGGGTCTTATCTACCAGAACGAATCGTAAATAATTTTGACCTTGAAAAAATGGTTGATACATCCGATGAATGGATTGTGCAAAGGACGGGTATGCGTGAACGCCATTTTGCTAGGGATGATGAAACTGTCGTTGACATGGCAACGATTGCCGCACAGCGCGCCTTAGATAATGCCAAATTATCTATTAACGATATCGACATGGTAATTGTTTCTACGACGTCACCTGAATTAGACTTTCCATCTGTCGGCGTTCAGGTATTGGGGCGGCTTGGTGCAACAAGTAATGCCCCTGCGTTTGATGTTCGCGGTGCATGCACAGGATACATCTATGCTTTGCATTGTGCCCGTGCATTTTTTACCGCAGGCATTCACAAACGTATCATGATTATCGGTGCAGAAAAAATGACCCGCTTCATTGATTGGAACGACCGCAGTACCGCTGTATTATTTGGTGACGGTGCAGGTGCATTGATTTTTGAACATTCTACGTCAAGTTATTCTGGTATAATTGATACCGTTGTTATGTCTGACGGGAAAGAAATGGGAATGCTTTACGGCACACCAGATCATCATATTATGATGAACGGCCCAGAAACATATAAAAAGGCGGTGACATTAATGCCAGAGGCCGCAAATTATATTATGGAACACGCCGGCATTACTGCTGATAATGTTGATTGGATTGTACCACACCAGGCAAATTTACGTATAATTCAAAGCGGTGCAGAAAGATTAGGGTTTCCGTTAGAAAAAATTTTAGTGACGGTCGATAAGCATGCAAACACAAGCGGTGCATCTGGTGTACTTGCATTATCGTATGCGTTTGATAATAATATAATTAAGAAGGGTCAACTTGTTCTGTACCCTGCATTCGGCAGCGGTCTGACATGGGGGGCCGCGTTAATTAGGGTGTAAAAAAATGGCGACTATAACCAGAAATGATTTTGCAAATAGATTACGCGAAAAATTTGGTCTGACAACAGCCGATGCGTTTAAATTGGTTGATATAGTTTTTGAAGAAATCAGTGAATCACTTATTCACGGCGAAGAAGTGAAATTTGCCGGTTTCGGAAGTTTCAAAATATTAACTAAACCGCAACGAATGGGGCGCAACCCCAAAACAGGGGTTCCGGCGGTCATATCTGCCCGACGCGTCGCATCTTTCCGCCCCAGTAACGAATTTAGAAAACGCGTCGCAAATAAATAAAAAAGCCGGTAAATACCGGCTTTTTTATTTATTGATAAACTTTATTTATGTGTATAACATTACCCATGAAAAGTAAAAGGATTGAATATGAAAATATACGAACAAACGGAATTAGACTTCAAAGATGTGTTGGTAAAACCTAAACGTTCATTTATAAATTCTAGATCAGAAGTAGAAATTACAAGAGAGTATAAATTCAAATGGTGCCCAAGAAAAATCGTTGGTACCGGTATAATATCTTCCAATATGGCAACAGTGGGAACTTTTGAAATCGCAAAACATATGATGCAAAGTAAAATGTTTTGTTGTCTTCATAAACATTATCCTGTAGAAGATTTAATAAAATTCATAACGGAAAACGATTGTCGAGATTACATATTCTTGTCAATGGGATTACGCGATGAAGATTACGCAAAAATAGAAAAAATTCTAACAGAATATCCCGACAAATGCCGGAATATTTGTATTGACGTTCCTAACGCATATATACCACGCGTTAAAGAATTAGTAATAAAAATGCGTGAAAAATTTCCTGATATTTTGCTAATGGTGGGGAACGCCGTAACAGCAGAATTGGTTGAGGATTTAATTCTGTCTGGGGCCGACATTGTAAAATGCGGTATCGGCAGCGGCAGCGCATGCATAACACGCAGAATAACAGGTGTTGGTCGACCACAACTTTCCACTATTTTTGAATGTGCTGATACTGCTCATGGTATCGGTGGAATGATATGCAGTGATGGCGGTGTTGTATATATCGGTGATATATGCAAAGCATTCGGTGCCGGTGCCGATTTTGTCATGATGGGCGGTTTTTATGCTGGCTGCGAAGAAGCTGCGGGTGATATCATTGAAAAAACATATTTAACAGACCAGATTAACCAAGAAACAGGCGAAAGATTGACTGCAGTAAAAAAATTCAAAATATTTTATGGCATGTCTTCTGAATACGCACAAAACAAACATTATCATGGTATGCCAAAATATAGAGCAAGTGAAGGTCGAGTCGCCGAAGTTCCATTAAAAGGTTCTATTGATAGAATGAACCAAGATATTTTAGGCGGTTTACGTTCATACATGACTTACATAGGTGCAAGACGCTTAAAAGACGTATCAAAATGCACAACATTTTACCGTGTTAACACTCAGTTAAATACTGTATTTGGTGATTAAAAACAGCCCCAATTTGGGGCTGTTTTTATACGAATTTTTCCGGAACCAAATTTGTAATTATTTTAAATGCACGGCGAAAAACTGAAGTATCTGGACTATGGTAATATACGCGCGGTTTTTTATCACCCGGACGCATACCCGTCCAAACGGGTTCACCGTCTTTTAATGTGACGCGCCATGACGTCTTTGCATCTTGAAGTATCATCGCCCTTAACTTATCTGCAAATTCTTTACTTTCAAAAATAGCAACGTTTTCTGTATTAAAATACGCACTTCGCGGGTCAAGGTTAAAACTGCCTATCCACGAAATATCATCATCAAAAACCATCGTTTTACTATGAAGGACCGAAAAACTTGATTGTTTACGCTCCCTATCATGTTCTTGACCGCGTAAGTTTTCAGCGGATAACATAAATTCATAAACCTCTGCACCAGACTCTATTAATTGCCGTCTATATTTTTCCCATTTTGCATAAACCGTCGGCGCATTCGTAGACGCTAAAGAATTGGTGACTATTGTCATATGAACACCAGATTTTTCCTCGCGCAGCATATGTTCTAAACCACCCTGCCCTGGGACAAAATATGCAGCAGAAATATATACAGAATCTTTGGTCCTATTCCATAAACTTTGTAAAGCCTGAACTATGTCCCCCCTATAGTCATCTTTTTCTTCCATCGTCATTTCTACCTTAGATGGAGGATCCGCTAAAAATTTTCCGTGTCCCCAACTAAAATCAAAATTTTTTTGCTTATATTCTCTTTGCGCTAAAGAAATTATCTTATTATATTCTTTTATTGCCTCTGCACTCTTCTTTTCTATTTCATCAAACTTTTTTTCAAGTTTTTGGGCAGCTCTTTTCGATTTAGATTTTGGAAATACAGACGCAGGAATTGCTAAATGATAATTCCAATACTCATCAAAACTGGCCGTTGCATACTTTGTCATATTCCCTATAAACAAAACGTCTGTATCGGAAAAATTAGATGCAGTTTCTGGATAAAAATAATTACTTCCGACATTACGACCACCAGTAATATACGCAACGTTGTCTACGATGAATAACTTATTATGCATACGAGAATTTAAACGATTAAAATCTAATAAAAATTGTGGGTAATATAAAATCTTTGATCGATTAGCAACCGTATTAAAAACTTTTACCTCTATATTAGGATGCTGATTCAGCAACATAACATCAACAATGTCAGATTTTGTACCATAATCATCTAACAATATTCGTACCTTAACGCCGCGATCTGCGGCACGTTTTAGTTCCCCAATCAAAACTTTTGAAGAAAAATCGTTACTATAAATATACGTCTGCAAATCTATGGTCTTCGTCGCCATACGAGCAAACGCCGCCCTTATAACAAAAGCAGACAAACCATCTTCAATCAAAGTTGCACCACTAATTTCTGGGTCGGACGTTAATTCTGCTTTATAACATTGCGCTATCGGCGTACTCATTGGATCATAGTCAAAATCAGCCGCTGTGACTTTAGGTACATAATTAATCAGCTTTTCATCTGTCGTTGATGTAGGTATAGTTGTACACCCCATAAAAGGCAACGTAAAAATAAACAAAGATACTTTTTTTAACGTTAACAACTTTGCAACACTTTTCTTATCGTGGAAGATAATATACAACATACACGATAAGTAAGTCAAATTCATTAATTTTTTTAACAATATGATACGAAACCTACAATCAAAAATTTATTGATAAAATTTAAGAAAAATGTTTTCTAAGCTTACTATTTTTTGTTTGCGTGCGTTTTCATAATATGATAAAATTATTTGTAATAGAAGGGAAGATTTCTAATGAAAAGATTAATTGTCGTACTTAGTGGATTGCTTGTTTTACCAGCATTTGCAGAAATTGCACCAGAATATTATTATGAAGAATTGATGGCGCAATATGCGGATGAAATGCCAGGGGCAGCCTTCGTTGACGAAGAAATCGTTACCGAAGAACCGGAAGAGCAAGCAGAAAAAGCTGTTGTTCCTGTAAGCACAACAGCTGTAAGCCCCAGAAACGCAACTGGACGTGCGGCAACTTCACGGGCAAACGCATCTTCTTCTGCGACGACAAGCAGGAATCTTACCTCACGCAACGTATCCAGTGCAACAACTGCGCGTACTGTAACGGCACGGCCTACGTCGACAACGACAACTTCTTCCCGCAGTGCCGTATCACGTGCAACAGGTACGACCGGTACAACGTCCCGCGCGACGGCAACCACAGTAAGGTCAACAGGTAATACGCTTGCTACGAAGCAACCGGGCTTAACCACCCGTACTTCTTCTGCGGCAAATACGTCAAATACGGCACGTGCTTCAATAGTTCAAACAGATACAGTTAATACTCCGTTATACGTTAGCAGCAGTCGTGTAGGCGTGAATAATACAGCAAATGTATCTACCCGCGTTCCAACAATTCGCGTTGGATCAACAACCGCAACAACCACGACAACAGAATCTGTATCTTCTGCAACTTCTATTGATGAATTGGCACAATTAACAGACTACTGCAAGGCGCAATATGTTGCGTGTATGGATAATTTCTGTAATGTCTTAGACGACAATCAGGGACGTTGCAGCTGCAGTGCAAATTTATCTAATTACTCTGAAACAGAAGACGCTTTGAAAAAGGCAACAGAAAGTTTACAAGAAGTAGCCCAACAAATTCAATACATCGGTTTAACTGCAGACGAAGTGGAATCTTTGTTTACGCAGACAGAGGCCGAATTACAAATGCAGACGACAACGGATAATACGCAATTAAAGAACTCGTTAGATAAAATTAAGGACATGATAGTAGAAGTTCAAGGAGGTTCTGTCAGAACGTCTACATCAACAGGTCTTAGCTTTGATTTATCTGGCTTACTAGACTTTTCTATTGATAGCACGGGGTTTGATTTAAGTTCTTTCTTAGGTATGTCGTCTAATACCGGCAGCATAAGCAATCAACGTGGTGAACAGCTTTACAAAACGGCAACTGCGCGCTGTAAGGCATCTGTACTAAACAACTGTGCTGCGCAGGGCGTTGATATAAACGTAATAACAAATTCATATGATCTAGAAATAGACAAAGCATGTATTGCATATGAAAGAGCCTTGACGGAATCTAACGACCAAATGGCATCAACTGTTCGCAATGCGAAAAGCGTTTTACAACGGGCCCGTCTATTAGTCGCCCAACAGAAAAATGCTTATGATTTACGCGAATGCGTAAGCGAATTGGACAATTGTATGCAAGATGACTTCGTTTGCGGTGATGATTATGAAAACTGCCTTGACCCAACCGGAAAGTATATCGTTAACGGGGAAATTGTCGTCGGCAGCGCCCCCGGCAAACCATCGGACACAAGTGCATCAATATATCAAATGTGGTCATATGACACAACTAAAAACGCCTGGGCTGATGGTGGAACACTTGGTGAATACATAGAATCAACTGTTACCGCACAACTTCCTAGCCAAAGCACAACGTCAAGTATATCTGAATACCTACAAAACAAAATAGGTTATCATAATGATTCAGACGGGAAAAATTATGGTATGTGCATATCTGTTCTAAATAAATGTCAAGATATTACATATACTGGCACAGGTCAAAACGCAAAATATAACCCACAAAACAACGTAATAAAGGAATATTTGAACAGAACATTGGTTCAAATAAAAGCTGCTCAGGATACGGTATTATCAGATTATGCAGAAGATTGTATTACAGACGTATCTTCTTGCTTGGCACAAAATAATTATAATACGTCAAATGCAGTTACTATAAATATTGCGATAAACGCATGTAAATCAATAATTACAACATGTATGTCTGTAACAGGTGCGGAAGGGGATCAAACCGCTGCAGAATGGGTAAATGGCATATTATCAAATCCAGTTTGTCCGGATGGTGCAACTGGAACCTATCCAGATTGCAGATGTTCTGCGGACAAAATATACGTTCCAACTGTAAACGCCTGTTTAGCCACATGTCCAACTGAGCACGGTATAAATGCAGACTCTAATATGCCCCCAAATTGTACTTGTGAATTTGGATATAAATACGATGCAAAAACGAATAAGTGTGAAAACACAAACCCTTAAAAAATTATTTGATTAAACAAAAAATCCCCGAAATGGGGATTTTTTTAGTAAACCGCTACTGAATTACAAGATTTGGTCGGGTTGCACGCAGGTTATTTAGAGAATTGTCTTGTACTTTCTTGAACTCGTCCGGATTCCAAATCTGAAAGCTGGTTCCACGACCAACAAAAATAGCCCTGTCTTTAATGCCAGCGTGCTTTAATAAATCTTCAGGTATAACGATACGCCCAGTCACATCAAAAGCCAACGGACGGGCATCTGCAAAAAGCATTGCGGATAAATCATCCAATGCGCTATCAAATACCCCCATTTTATCAGTCGCAGCTGCTAATTGCTCCATGCGCGACATGGATAAACCTTCTATACAATTGTGGGTAAACGAACGGTATAACACAACCCCTGCAAACGCTTCTGTTGCAACGGAAGCCCGGAAAGAAGCTGGGACAGATATACGCCCCTTGGTATCCAAACGATTTTCAGGAGATGAGAGAAACAATGACATTTTCGGTCCTTGTTTTGGGCACCCGCCCAGTAACTTTCCTTGGCTTCAATGGAAATTTAGCACGGCATTTTATGGTTGTCAATGACAATTTATAGTTATTTTATGGTATTTTATGGTTTTATAAGTAAAACTACATGATTTTAAAATAAAAATAAAATATTTACATTTTGTACTTGACGAGCGATTCGTTTTTGTTCTAAGATGATTGTATAGACAAGGAGAAAAAAGTTAAAAAGCCCAGACTTCCGCAAAAAACCGGTTTTCTGGCGCAAAATAAAAAACAACGAAAAATAAAATATAATTTTTTGTAAATACATATTGTCCATACAAAAAATGTTTTATTTTTCACAAAAACCCGAAAGGAGGGACCGCACTATGTCAAAAACAATAAAAGAAATAATGATTGCTTTGAATCAAGTTTTAACGACGACCGTCTGGGTTAACGAAGATCGTCAAATAATATCTTTAGCAGATGAATTGCAGATTGGTCATAATAATGCCCCACGTTCAATTGAAGATTTATCGCGTCCGTCTTTAGTTGGTGCATATGTTTCGCTACAAATTCGTACCGATAACTTTGATATAGCTGCAGAAACGTTAGAAACGAAAGCCTTGGCACTTCGCGTAAAGGAAATGGTATTTGCGGAAGCAAAAAAGATTATGGACAATGCGGACGCTTCAAAAACTGCGCAGGTCGCACGCGCCGCTTAAACCATACGCCTTTACCAAGCGGTCCATTAGGCGTAAAAAGTTTCTGGGGAACCAGAAGGAAGGGGGAAGTTACCGGCAAGTAATTGCCGGTAATTATTTTTTTATCTTGATATATTTATTCTTGCGTGACTATCTCGTCCCTAATTTTTGAGACAGACGCAGCACGCGCTGCAATAACATCGTTTAAATTTGCACCCGTTAAATCCGCCGCATATTTAATTGAATTTGCAAATGCCAGCGCATCACTATTTCCATGCGTTTTAACGGCAAACCCCTTTAAACCCAAAAACGTCGCCCCTGCATATGAACGCGGGTCTATCTTATTCTTCAAACGCTTAAAAACGTGTACCAAGAAAAACGCACCGATAATAGCTAATATTGATTTTTTTAAGTTATCAACCAATACCCGCTTTATCAATTTTGCGGTGCCTTCCACAGTCTTTAAAACTATATTACCGGTAAAACCATCTGTAACAACAACTTGAACGTTACCACCACCGATATCATTACCTTCAACGAAACCGATATATTCATATGGCAATTCGTCTTTATGTTCTGTTAACAACTGGTTTAATTTCTGCAGCGTCTCGTTTCCCTTAGTAGCTTCTTCACCGATATTTAACACACCGACTTTGGGTCGCACCATTTTACCCATTATTTCCGCGTACACGCTGCCAAGAATAGCAAAATCAAACAGTTCGCGTTCACCGCACTGCACGTTTGCCCCCAAATCTAATACAACCACCCGAGAATCGCCCCCACCAGACGGCAACATAGTTGTAATTGCAGGTCTTGAAATACCGTCAATAGTCTTTAACGCCAATTTAGATAAAGACATCAAAATACCAGTATTACCAGCACTAACCACCGCCGCAGAATTACCTTCACGAACATCTTTAATCGCCATGTACATAGAAGTATCTTGTGCATGCCGTATAACATCACGTACCTTATCCGTACCCTTGATAATTCCAGGTGCGTCAACTACTTCGCAATTACGCGCAACGCGCGGATATTTAGCTAATAATTGATTTAAAACTTTTGTCTGACCGAACAGACGAAAGAAGACTTTATCTTCGCCATTTTGATACAAGAATTGGTTCATACCACCTAAAACAGCATTAGGCCCCTTATCCCCACCCATTGCATCAATTGCTATGATTTTCTTTTCCGTTGACATAATCATATTAAAAAAGCAGAACAAGTATCATGTAACCATGCGCCCTGTTCTGCTTTTAATCCTTTGCGTATATTATTTTGCCCCGCACGCCGGACATACATGATGTGGGCGCTTTTTTTCACCACATGTCTTGCATACTGTACAAGGCATCACTGACAAAGCATCATGCGAACGACGCTGTGCAGAACGTGCTTTACTTGTTTTACTTTTTGGCGTTGCCATTTCATTATCCTTTTATTTACGGTAAAGTATTTTATTATAATCTTGCGCTTTTGCAAGGAAAACTTTACCTGTTATTCAACCCCTTTATTCAAAACCTAACTTACCACTCGAAATTATATTACAAATTCTCGAGTGGTATAAGTCATGCTTTAAATATCCAGCAATTGTTGTTGTGTATTACCTTCGCGTGCAAGCTTTTCAGCTTTTTCTTCTTCTTTCGCTATTTCACGAACACGACGTACATATGCACCAGTACCAACTGGTATCAAACGACCGACAATTAAGTTTTCGTTTATACCAACCAACTTATCTGTTGCACCGCTTATAGCCGCATCAACCAAAACCTTTGTAGTTTGCTGGAACGATGCATTAGAAATAAACGAACGACTTGTCAAAGACGCGCGCGTCAAACCAACTAAGACTTGTGATGCCTCTGCAGGTTTACCACCGTCGTGAACAACACGTGCATTTTCTTCTTCGAAATCAACACGATCAACGACCTGCCCCATTAGGAACCCTGTATCACCAGGATTTGTAATTTCAACACGACGTGTCATCTCTCGTATCAAAATTTCAATATGCTTGTCGTTGATTGACACACCCTGCAAGCGATAAACTTGCTGAATTTGTTCTACCATAAACGTAGCTAACGCTTTCTGCCCTAAGATACGTAAAATATCTTGTGGTACAGGGTCACCGTCAACAAGTTTTTCAGCTTTTTTAACAACGTCACCACTACGTACCAGCAAGTTAGTACCTTTTGGTACAGCATATTCAACCGGTGCCGTACCATCTTCTGGCATAATACGGATGATAATTTTGGACTTCGCATCTTCTAGTTCAATCGTACCGTCAACTTCTGCCAGCAACGCTGGGTTTGCAGGACGACGAACTTCCAACAATTCGTTTACACGTGGTAAACCACCGGTAATATCGCCTGTACGCTTTGTCTGTACTGGAATACGTGCCAAAACGTCACCAGCTGCAACTGTCGCGCCATTTGATACATTCAGAATTGAATACATCGGCAATAAATATTCGGCAATTTTCTTTCCCCCCAAAGAGATTACCTGCCCCTTTTCATCAACCAATGTGATTGCTGGGTTCAAGGCTTTCTTTGTGTTTGCCTTCCAGTTTATAACTTTACGTGAAACGATACCTGTCGTAGAATCAACTTCTTCCTGATAGGAAACGTTTTCAATTAAATCTTGGAACTGAACGATACCGTCTTTTTCAGCGATGATTGTGTTAGCATAAGGATCCCATTCTGCAACTTTTGCACTCTTTTCAACCTTATCACCATCATTTACAATCAGCATTGCCGCATATGGCAACTTTGTTGTAAATAACTTTTCGCCTTTGTCGTCAACGATAGCTAATTCCCCATTACGAGACAACACTACAATACGTCCGGCAGAATTTTTAATTGTATTTACGCCAGATAACTTAACTGTACCAGCAACAGGGACCTCGATATAATGGCTTTCTGCCCCACCAGACGCAACACCACCAATGTGGAAGGTACGTAATGTCAACTGAGTACCAGGTTCGCCAATGGATTGACCGGCAATGACACCGACTGATTCACCGACATGAACCAACGCCTGACGAGACAAGTCCATACCATAACACTTTGCACACAAACCGTCACTGCAGCAAGTCAATACACTGCGAACATCAACACTTGGCAATCCAGATTCATTGATCTTACGTGCCGCAACTTTAGTTACCAATTCACCCGCAGGAACAATTACTTCCTTAGTGATTGGATGTACGATATCATGTGCCGCAGTACGCCCCAAAACAACGTCACCCAATGGGACAGCCAATGTACTGCCCTGATATACAGGTTTCGCTGTAATATATTCTGTCGTACCACAATCATGTTCTGTAATAACTGTATTCTGCGCCAATTCAACCAAACGACGTGTTAAATAACCAGCGTCAGCGGTCTTCAAAGCCGTATCAGACATACCCTTACGTGCACCGTGCGTTGACGTAAAGTATTCCGCCATGGTCAGACCTTCCTTAAAGTTCGAAATAATAGGAACTTCAATAATAG
>CALXNF010000015.1 GCA_944389685.1 uncultured Alphaproteobacteria bacterium
TTTACGCTGAGCTGAGTTAGGTTTCTTAGGCGTGGTTGTGTACACACGCGTGCAAACACCACGTTTCTGCGGAGCTTCCATCATATAAGGAGAAGTTGATTTAACGACTACCTTTTTACGAGGCTTCCGAATCAGTTGATTTACTGTTGGCATTCAAAATCTCTTTGTTTCTTGTACTTTTTTATCTGCACAAAGCATCATATCGGACTTATTTCAACGGTCCCCCGCGATTATAAATCCGTCAGAACGTGCAGATTTCTGTGTTTTTTTCTTTCCTTGTTTACACGGAAAGCGAATATACTATAACCACGAACCCGCTTATTGTCAAGCAGAATATAGGTTTTTTAAACAAAAATACCGCTAGAAAAACCCAAAAATCTGGGAAGTTATGCCTAAAAAGCAAATGACAAAAAATCAGTTGGTGCAAAAATCAAAATACCACAGAAAATTCTGTACCGACTTTCCAATAATCATCTGGCAATATTTCACTATGCTCGCTATTCTTTGTTTTAAAATGATATTTTATGTATGGGTGCACAGAAGCATTTTCTGACATATTATAAACCCCACCTAATTTTATAGATCTATCATACAGCGTCACAGGGTTATCTATTTCTTTTAAACCGAAATGAAATTCTGCTTTTGCCGCAAAGTTCATTGTAAAATAATACATCCCCTCTAAAGTCAAACCTACATTCCAGAAATTTTTAGGTTCCGCAAAAACAAACGTCCCCGTCACTTTTGCCGCCCATTGAAACAAATCTCCTGCAATACCATGAATACGAAGCGCGGCATCTATGTTATTATTACCAATGCGCTCATTAGTCTTGGCATTTTTGGTCCACGCAATCCCATAATCTGCTGATAAATCTAATTTAAAACCTTTATTTGTCAGAACCTTATAACTAATTCCGACTTGAGAATCTGCGTAATCGTTACTTGTACTAAAAGAAACGGTCCAATCATCTAAAAACGTGTAGTCAATTTCCATACCGATATCATCTATATTACCAGATTTTATATCGTCATGCCCTGTTCCGTCTTTATTGCTACCTGTTTTAAACTCTGCACCAAAGGTTGCAGAAAATTCGTTATTTTCTGTTAAACGGCTGACATCGAATATACCCTCTGCTCTAGCGACAGCGGAACAACAAAAAATTGATATAAAACTGACTATGGCAACATTTTTATTTAACATGACAAAACCCTTAATATTCTTTTAGAATATTGCCATACCAGCGCACAAAATTTCTACAGGAAGCAAATCACATAAAAAATACCCCGAATAAAAGTTCGGGGTATCTTTACACAACTTAATTTTAGAAGTTATACAAGAAACCAATCTGTAAAGCCCCAGTATCAAATACATCGGCAGAATCAGCAAACGCACCAAACCACCAACTTTTTTGCATACCCATCTTTTCGTTTTCAAACTGATAATTTGCGGTAACCCCCAAGAAGTTCAAATTAGCATACAATGTGAAAGATTCAGATACATCGTACGTTATCATTGGTGCAATAGATAGACTTAACATAGCAGCTGTTTCACCATCCAACGCCTCATTTTCAGAAGCAAGCGTTATGAAACCAGCACCAACGTCGCCTCTTAACAGCAATTTAAAATTACCAAATTGCGCTAATTTATAACGAGTAAATGCATTAACATTATAAAAATAACGCCCGTTATCAGCATCATCACGATTATAGTTAAGACCTAATCCCAGACCAAAGTCCCAATTATCATTGTATTTCCAACCGACTTCTGGTGAAATTCCAATAACATTTGAATGAGTATCATCCATATTCAAAGATGCGCCACCACCGACAAAGAAATCTGCCGCCTGAGCACCAGAAACTGCAAAAACCGCCAACAAAGAAGTTAATAATATTTTTTTCATAATATATCCTTTCTTTAGGTTATCGGGAACCAGACTTTTACATCTAGTTATAATATAATTTTATATTGTGAATTAAACCCTTTGCAAGATTAAAGATTTTTGCAAAATCAACAAAAATATGTTATAATTCGGCAGATTTACGTTTAAAAAGTTTCATATATTTTAACAAAAAAAAATCCGACCCCAAGGTCGGATTTTTTCACGGTGATGGTTAGAATTGAATTCCAAATTTAGCACCATAACCAAACCCGTCAGCAACAGTCCATTGACCGGGGTTTCTATGAGCCATATATTTTGACAGGTAAAAACCAACGAACATATTATCATCTATATGATAATTAGCACCGATTTTACCTTCCCACTGACCGGCGTTTTCAACTCTATCATCCATAATACCGGTATACTCAGCACCAACTGCTAAATTCCAATCTTCATTCATCGCAACCAAAATATCCATACCTAAGCTTAAAGTATGCCAGCCATCATCACCCCAGTTAAACGATTCTGAATTAGAATAATCAAAATCTACGTGACCGGCAACCGTCCAAGCATCTGTTACGTAACCTGCACGCATACCGACATTCCAGTTATACCACGTCAAGTCTTCATCCATAAAGCTGTGTCCATAATCCCATACTGGATTTACGCCATAACTACCGTATACATCCGCCTTCCAGTTTTCCATATTTAATAAACGATAGTTAACACCGATTCCTAAGGTGCCCCACTGAGATTGATCAAACCAATTATTCTCAGCCATAGACACAGCAGCGCCAACCGCCAACCTATCAGTTATACCATAACCGAACTCTTCATCTAAATCGACTCTCGTTGTGCTATTGGTATCTGAAGACAACTCTGTCATGCTATAAAACATACCTTTGTCTGGACGATACAATGGATTATCCAAAGTACCTGCAGCATGAGCCCCCGATACAGCAAATACAGCCAACAAAGATGTTAAAACTAGTTTTTTCATACTATATCCTTTCCTTTTTGTTATTGGGAACTAGAAATTTTTATCTAGCTAGGAATATTTTAAACCGCAATTATACCAATTTTCAAGTTTAAAGATTTTTGCAAAATGTAAAAAAATATGCTATAATTAAGCAGTTTTGCGCCACGGAATAATTTCTTATTGACATAAAAAAAGCCCTATATTCTAGGCTTTTTTTTTACTATAAAATGTAAAAAGTGTCTCTTTATAAGTGACCTAAAAAAAACATATATAGCAAAAGGTTCCTATATTCACTTATTAAATTCTTTCTTTATCTCGCGCCAATCGGCATGATTTTTCATATGTTCTTCATAAGTTCTAGCAAATTTATGCCCGCCTTTACCATCTGCCACAAAGAATAAATAGTTAGTATCTGCAGGTTGTAAAACAGCATGTATCGCGTCTAATCCCACATTAGCAATCGGAGCCGGTGGCAACCCATAATTTACATAAGTATTATATGGATTTTCTATCTTTAAGTGATTACGTAACAAAGGCTTACCTTGCATGTCGCCTAGCCTATTAGTTAAAGCGTAGACAACCGTAGGATCCGCCTGAAGACGCATTTTATCACGCAGCCGATTTAAATACACACTTGCAACTATAGGCATCTCCGATTCTTTAGAGGTTTCTTTCTGAACAATGGAAGCCAACGTCACAATCTCGTTCCACGTCTTCAGCGGTCGCGGCGCAATACGTCCTGTTTTTTCCCACCTCGCTTCAAGGTCTGCCATTTTTTTACGCATTAAATCTAACAATGCTAATCTTGATGTTCCACGAGCTATTCTATAAGTATCTGGGAACAAATCACCATCTTGTAAATTACACACTGGTAAATCGGTACCTTTACCACACTCTACATCACCAGTTAAAGAATTATCTTCCTTCAACAATTCTTTTATTTGTTTAACAGTTAAACCTTCTGGTATAACGACAATAGTTGTGGCAATATCACCATTAGCAAACATATCCGCTATGCGCCATACGCTTGTCCCCTGCGGAATATCATATTGTCCAGACTGAATTTGTCCGCCATTCGCACGAACGGCAATTTTAAATAAATGTATCGAATCGATTAAATCTCGCTCTTGTAACCGAATTGCAACTTCAGAAACATTAGTCCCCTTTTTAACATTAAACACTATATCATGTTTAACGGTTGAACGAATCCCAAATACATATATTAACGTAGTTGCTATTATTATGATTATGGAACAAATGATATTTATATATTTATTTATTAATGCTTTTCTCTTCTTCTTCATAATGGGGATATTATTACAGATAAAAATTTAATTGCAAAGCTCAAAAATGAATGCTGTTAATAACGGAACAAAAACTGGTCGGAGTGACTGGGTTCGAACCAGCGACCTCTACGTCCCGAACGTAGCGCTCTACCAGACTGAGCTACACTCCGTAAGCATATGAAACTAGGCGGATTATGCTACCATACCTAAAAAAAATCAACATTTTTATTTGTTATTTTGCTTTTACTTATTATATTTATCTGTAATACTTTCCTAAGGAAAAACAAAAGGTAAAAAAATGTTTGCGTTAAAATTTTTGAAGAAAGATAAATTTGATA
>CALXNF010000016.1 GCA_944389685.1 uncultured Alphaproteobacteria bacterium
TTTCGTGAACGGATGGCGACCAAAGGCGGACGCAAAGTTCTGAATCGTCGTCGTGCAGCCGGTCGTAAAAGATTAGCTGTAACAGCTGAAAGATAAAAAACCGTAATTGCGGTTTTTTTATAAAAAAATATCCGCAACCAGCGGATATTTATTTTTTATAATTCTTCCCATGCGCATATAACATACGCATGCTCTATATCACCTGTTCTAATTTTATGACGACTAATCAAGCCCTCTATAGCAACATCAACAGATATTTCTGGTGTATCAGGGCTAATTTCTTTCTTAAAATTCAACTCTATACGTTTCAAAGTATGCTGATTACGATAGACATACCCCACACTTTCTGTTGCCCACACAGCATAAACTGCATTATTTATATGTTGATTTACATCAACATCGTCAAAACGACATTTAAAAACGTGCGTTTTCATCGTGTCAAAATCAGGAAATTTTACAAAGTCTCTTTCCCACGCGCGTTCCGGAATTATATTCCAAGTTGCTAGTTTTTCTTCCAAGCGCAAAGGACGACGATTTTCCATATCAATTAAAATCCATTGAGACGTTGCACGAACCATCAACCGCCCATCACTACCACGTACCTCAAAATCACGTGTTGCCCGCAACCCATCATGTGCAGACGGCCACGTTATAAACGACAATTCTTCTGCTTCACGTGGCATTTCAACTATATCAACAAGGTAATGCGTCACAACCCACGCCATATTATGTTCTATCAGATACGTACGTCCACAACCAAGAGCTTCTGCATGAGTATCGGCAACGCCCTGTAATTCATTCATAAGAATCAAAGGACGAACGTTGCCGTACCTATCACACTGATACGCTTGTAATACTCGCTTTTCAATATATTTATCTGCCATTATTACGCCTTTACATACTGCGGATTCTGCGCAACAACAAAATCTATATTGTCACCTAAAATAATTTCATTTACACGCACATTTAAATTCTTTCCTAAATCTATTTTCATTTTTTATTTACTGATAATAGGTTTCCAATTCGTCGTATCTATATTTTGCAATTCGGCAGGCAAATCTGAAACTTTTAATACATTCCAAGTCTGCGTTCTGCCGAAGGGCCCTATTTTCCCACGCACTCGTAATTTATCTTTATGGTTTTTATCTTGCCAAATTACACTGGAATATACACTGCCCTTTTTAGGATCCATTATTTTTCCGTCTTTATATTCTGAATCTTCAGAATTCCATTCCATTTCCCAGATAATATCTAAACCAACGTATTTCGGGCTACCAGATACTTTATCTGCAACTTTTACCGGATTATTTATAGTCTCTGAAATATTACCTTTTTCATCATATAACGCAACGATACGTCCTGCCAAAACGTTATCTTTACCATCTTTGTATTCATACAATCTCACAATTGATTTCGGAAAATTTGTTTCATCATCAATAGTCTGGTACATTCCGACAAACGGCATCGCCGCAAAAGCACCAGAAGACAAAGCAATTCCCAAAACCGATAACGTAAACACCTTCATATAAAACCTTTTAAACACACCCCACAAATTCTAGCAGATTAAAAATAAAATTCAAGGCATTGTTACAATCCTATTGACAAACAGAACATTTCGTACTATTTTATAAAAAAAAAGAAACAAAAAATGACAATTTCAGAGCTTATTTTTGTAAAAAAATTTTTTAACGAATATCCTATAGCCCACGCTGTAAAACTTCAGGGAAATCTACCTGTAAACATTTATTCCATTCTGGCCGTTTATAAAACAGAACAGCGCGTTATAAATAAAAGTGTTTTAACAATAAAAAGCACCCCAAAACTAAACTTATTTGAAATTATTATTGGGGACAAATGTGTTTACGCAAAAGAATATTCAACGATAAAAGAAATAAATATTTCTAAGGCAACGCGTCCAGAGACAGAAGACCACATAATTTTAGAAATATTAAATATATGCAAAGAAAAAGTCGCAAAAACATACGCTAACCAGTTAAAAGAAATTCAAACATTTTTACAACAAATCGATGATATAAAAAGCAGATAAAATGTCAGATGACTTATTAATACTTCTACTTTTGATAATACAAAAAACCTTTGTATCGGTCACAAATACAGATACATATTCGGCTTATTCTTTTGTCATACCAGACGAATATACTGAAATAAAGCTACAAACAGAATATTCTTATACAGACGATACAAATAGTTACGTAAAATATAGTTTTTTTATTGATGGCGAACTTATCGAGGAAAGCATTAACCCTATATTTAAAGTAAAAAAAAGCAACGGTAAAAAATCAAACCAGGTCGGGATAAACAACCTAGAAATTCTATTAAAGGCTTGCTCTGAAAAAATCATATTACAGGAGCGCAAAGGACAGCAATTAAATATGTTAAAAACATTTAAGAGCAACACAAACCAACGTTCAAGCTAAATTGCACGAACTGTTCGACAGAACGTAATCCCATAAACTTCTTTTACACCGGCCCTTACCAAAACACGCCTCAGTTCCGAAAAAGTTGCACCAGTTGTCATAACGTCATCCACAAGTAAAATTTTCTTACCGCGTATTTCATTTGGTCTAACAACATTAAATACACCACGAATGTTTTCAGCACGCTGAGCCGCATTTTTGTGCCCCATATCATGCCTATATTTACGTATCACACTAGACAAATCTAACTTTACACCGAAAGCTTTCGCAATAGGTGCCGCTAATAGCTCCGCCTGATTAT
This sequence comes from uncultured Alphaproteobacteria bacterium, assembly GCA_944389685.1. GTDB lineage: Bacteria > Pseudomonadota > Alphaproteobacteria > Rs-D84 > Rs-D84 > Enterousia. The sequence continues at coordinate 2,740 of CALXNF010000016.1, forward strand.
AACCACGATGAACTAATCGCCTATAAGCTAATGGTACCGGCATTACAATATCAGGTTTAATGTTTACATCTCTTAGCGCCCACAGCATTGCTCGCGCCATAAAAGTAGCATATTTTAGTCGACCACTATGTTTAAACGGCAACACTGCAGTTTTTGACACATCATCATAAACGCAAGCAGATCTAATTAAATCTAGTTCACAGAAACCTGCGGCACAGTTTGGGCACAAAGGACGATTTCCCAAATCTATATTAGCAGGAAAAGGATATCCACACTTTTCACACTTCGGATTGCTGATCCAATTAAACGCGCTCCAACAATCTGCACAGAGTTCTCCATCCGTAGAAACGTGTTCACCACATAACGGGCATGAAGAAGGAAATAAAAAATTAATAGAAAAACGCGCAATATTAAAAAAACAATTGCGCGCATATTTTAAATTCATTTTACCAAGACATACTTCTATAAGTTTTTTTATTGACCGTATCCCCAAATATATCTTTTTGTTGTTTGGTCAAAGTTTCATATTGATCCAACGAAATCATACGCAAAACCAACCCCTCTTCATCACGCTGAGACAAAACCGGTAAAATACGTTGCTCTGATATCCCATTATCACGTAAAACCTGTTCTATTATGGCTAAGCGTCTAGCGGCCAATTTTCTATCATCTGTATCTGTTACTACTCTTTGCGGAATAGAAACTTGAACTGCACGCGTCGGATTACTTAAAACAATCCCAGCATATTCCGTTAATAAATTATAATTATCTCTAGACAACGCTGCATCTTCATTACGGAATTTTATTTTTATTTCTAACGGACGAATGCCACCTGCCTCAGACAAATCGCGCGCAGAAGTAAAACCTTCCGCATTAACTGTCATATCACTTGCTTCATCAAACCTATCATCTATCTGGAACGTAGAAAGATGTTTGTTTTCTGACAAAAACGTTTTTCTAAAAGCTTTACGTAATTCGCTGGGCGTCATTTGCGTCATATCGTTTCGCGCCGCATTTATACGAGGTGATTCTGCCCGCTGCACAGCCCGAACGACGACGTCTTCATCAACAGGTTCTTCCATTGGAACGACCAATTTTGCCAATTTTACTTCTGTAGCGGTCCCATCATATACATTTGAAACATTATTTTTTTCTTCTTGATGACTAACCATATTTCTGGACACAACGCGACGATTTGTATTTACTGGAACTTTTTCGATGCTTTCTTCTGCCAATTTCTGTAATTCATTCAAGCGCGCGATTTGCACATCTAATTCTGACATAGGTTGTGCAACAGTGCTTTGTTTTTCCGAAGAATTCATACTACGCGCAAAAGAAACATCCCGTTCCGATGCATCCAAACTTTCTTCTGGCAACAAAGCATCAGAACGAATAACTGCAAACTCCTGAGGTTCTGGCAAACGAAGCGGCACCACATCCGAAGACGTTGTTGCCCACAAATTAGAACTTGGTCTGCGTGGTGATAATATATCAGAAGCAACAATTTGTTCCCCAGCATCCATTGAAACAGCCTGAAGACTTCCCGCTCTAGAAACCACCCCACGACTTACACTTTCTGTACCAGCCAGTTTTTCTTCACTATTTTTTTCTTTTTCAACTGCTGCCGTTCTGCTTTCTGTTACAACTTTATTTTCAGCGACCTTTTTAATAACTGGTTCCCCAAAAGCCGCGCGTGCAGAGACGCCCCCCGCCGCCACATTTACAACAGGCAACCTAACATCCGCAAACACAGGCAACGCAATAAACATTGCTAAAACAGAGACTGCAATCTGTCGCATTTTCTTTCCTTCCTTACTTTAATAATACCTCAAAAAACGAATCGCAAGCAAGCAGAAAAATGCATAAAAGATTATTTTGTTATTTCATCACAAATTTTTTTAACTGCATTATTTGGAACCAAAGACTTTTTAGCCATTTTTTCCAAACGAGAAGGATTATCAAATAATTCCGTCAAAGTAGTCGCCAACCATTTCGGTGTAAACTTTTCTTGAGGGATCGCAAAACCGCCACCTAACTTGGCAAAACTTTCTGCATTTGCAGCTTGATCTGGATTTATGTTTAACGGAACAAGTATTGCCCCACGACCAATTGTTTCCAATTCAACAACCGTACTTGCCCCGCTACGCCCTATAACCAAATCGGCGTCAACAATCGTACCTGCCATATCATGAATAAATGACAAAACGTTTGCGCGAATTTTATTATCTGCATACAATTTTTGTAACCGAGCAACATTTTCTGGACGTGTCTGATGTGTAACAAATATTTTTTTATTTTTCATTTGTATTAATGCAGTTGGAACCACTTCATCTAATATTTGGGCACCCAATGATCCACCCGTAACCAATAAATTTGATTTTTTTGGCAAAGGGCAGCCCGCTGCAGATAAAAAATCGTGTCGCACAGGAAGCCCCGTATAAACAACTTTTACATTTATTTTTTCTGGAATACCTTTAACTGTCGGGAAACTCGTCATTAAAGTTTTTACCCAGCGCAAAGCAAATTTATTAGCCCGTCCAATTGCAGCATTCTGTTCATGTAAATAAGTTGGAATTTTCCATACATGGGCAGCAAAAACAGCAGGAACAGACGCATACCCACCAAAAGCGACCACCCTTTCTGGCTTAGAAAAAATGAAACGAAACACCAACCAACTAGCAGAAAATGCAATCTTTGACAAAGCAATGATTTGCTTTACCTTACTTTTGGCTCCCACTCCAGCGGCCCAAACATGCGTCAGTTTAGCCCCTTTCGGCGCACCTTCTTTAACCATTTTTCTAACGCGCCCATCTGCCGATATAATAACCTTATGCCCAGAAGCAACTAATTCTTCAGCCACGCTTAATGCTGGAAAAACATGTCCGCCCGTACCACCGGTTGCAATCCAAATTTTCATAATTTTTCTCTATTTTTATGATATAATTACTATTAATGAGTATTATAACACTGCTACTAAATATTTCAATAAGGAGTAATTATGTTAGCAAAAAAAAACAACTAATACAAACAAAGTACCTAAAAGCAATTTAAAATTCAAAGAATTGCTATCTCGTGACGGATTCTGCGTTCTAAAACCAGATGATTTTAAAGAAATGATGAAAATCATTCATAACGAACAAGATAAAAAAACGAAAAGAAGAATTTAACAAGGCTCACAAAAAAATTAGAGAAAGTTCATTAAAAAAAACGGGGATTCCCGTTTTTTTATTTCCATTTATCTTCTCGCACTATCGCCATAATCATACCGAACAACAAACAAAAAGACAATAAAGAACTACCGCCATACGAAATGAACGGCAGCGTCATCCCCTTTGGTGCAAACAAATGTAAAGTAGACATTAAATTTATACAAACTTGTGTACCGAACAAAGCGGCAGCCCCCCCCGCTGCATAAAAAACGAATTTATCTCGCGCATTTGTCGCGTTTAAAATTAATCTTCTTAAAACCAACATTAGAAATATTATTAATGCACACGCTAATATTGCCCCCGCATCTTCTGCAACTGCTGCAAAGATAAAATCGGTATGTGCATCTGGCAATGACTGCTTTACAAACGACCCATCCCCTTGCCCGAACAATCCCCCATTTTGAATAGATTGTACAGATTGCGTTACTTGATATGTATCTCCTGTACCAGTAAAGAAAGAAATTATACGATTATGTACATGTGACATTGTAAAGAATGCGACAGTTAACAACCCGACCCCCGCCAAACCAATTACTGGAATGATTATTAGCGGCAACCCAGAAATAAACATCATTGCACACAATACCGCTAGGTATAAGATAGACGTTCCCAAATCTGGGTGAGAAAATATTATTAACAAAGATATTGCAAAAGTAATTAAATAAGGCCACCATGACAACCACTTAAATTGCCATGCAGACTTATTAAAAAATATATCATCACCATAAACATCTCGCATTTTTGCCAAAAACCATGCAGTAATTATTATGAAACCTGGCTTCATAATATCTGCGGGCATAACGTTAGCGAATCCAAGCGAAACGAATCTATCAGAACCATTTATTGTATGTGGGGCAACAATAGTAACCAGCAGAAGTAATAACCCTATTGCAACATTTGCCCATGAAATACGTAAAACCCATTTTTTATTTAACATACTTGCGCCGATCAAGCTTATAAAACCAATAAAATAAAAGGGGATTGCTTTTACGATATAATAATTCCAAGACTGCCCTATACGTTCCGCGGCAACCGAACCAGCAGAAATCATACAAATGACGCTGATTACAATCATAACCAACACATAGGCCAACAATTTACGGTCTATTTCAAAATACCAACTTGTAAGTTTACTTTCTTCTGTTCTTAACATATCGGGAATATTATACCATCTTTTTTAAGAAAATATACTGATGAAAATATT
>CALXNF010000017.1 GCA_944389685.1 uncultured Alphaproteobacteria bacterium
GTAAATACTGGGTTGTAAATTATGAACTTAAAACATGGGAAAAACCAAATGACTTCGGGACCCGGCCAGTTATAACACGCGGGACAATGTTCCTTGACATAAATTTCAAAAATACTATGTGGGAAATTGCTGATATAGAAGAATTACATTACTACCTTGAAGAAGGTGGTGACCCCGCAAGGGTATTTCACTTTAAGGTCTTGAAAATCATTCGAGGATAGTCAAATGCACGTAAAATTAAAATTTATAAACTTCTTTTTATTTGTCGCGTTTTTCAATGCCTCGATTTGCTTTGGGGCAACAGATGATTTTGACTTCAGCAATTTTGCAATTACAGAAAGTGGTGATGCAGATTTAACAACTTCTTCTGTATCTTTAAATCCAGACGCTGACGTAGTGACAGTAAATAATTTTGACATAGCAGGAATAATGCTTGGAATGTCTTTTGATGATGTGGAAACGTTATTTTTCAAGACGAAGGGCTTATATGCGCCACGCGAAAAAGACAGTATTATTTATTCCATCCAAAAAGAATGGAAGTACAATTTAGATTATGAATGTCGCCAACAAGGAATCGTAATTCCGGCAGAATTAGACCAATGCATAAAATCATTAGCAAAAAATCGAGGATTGCTTTACGCATCTGAATTACATTTAGTTCGCGAAAATACTGGTGAAACAATTGTAGTATATTTCACAAGTAATGCGTCTGATAATAAAGTATGGCGTGTTGTATACAATAATGATGTAAACGAAATAGAAGGCTCCCACGAAAAATTTAGTGATCAACACGAGAAAAAAATTTTGGCGTTCTGGCAAGGTGTATTAGATAAATATGGGGTCCCTAATTCTGGTACTGATAAGTGGATTTCTACAAACAATTCTTATGATCCTATGATGACAGCATATTACGGATCTTTAGATTTGGTAGACTTGGGGACTTATTCCTCAGACATTGCCAAAAACATTCAACAAGCTCGTGAAAATTTTCAAGCCAAACCTTACGCTTTCTAGGTCGAAAAACCTACATTATTTTTATTCTTTACTTTATTATTTTATGCCTATAAAATGGAACGAAAAATAAAAGGTTTGTTATGCCAAAGGTATCTGTTTTAACGCCAATTTATAATACAAACCCCTCTCATTTACGCCAATGTATTGAATCTATACTAAATCAAACTTTTACTGATTTCGAATTTTTAATTATAAATGATAGCCCAGATAACAAAGAATTAGATCGAATTGTCTTATCATATAAAGACCCACGAATTAAATATATAAAAAATGAAAAAAACATAGGGATTTCCGCGACACGAAATAAATTAATTAAATTAGCCAAAGGGGAATATCTAGCAATATTTGATCATGACGATATTTCCGTACCGGAAAGGCTTGCATTAGAAGTAGAATATTTAGATGCGAACCCTTATATAGGTGTTGTCTCTGGTTGGTTAAAATGTTTTGGTACAAAAAATGATATTTTTAAAAATCCAGAAAATGATGTTGATATAAAAATACATCTATTACTAAATTGTTACATTGCGCATACGGCTGCAATGATAAGGAAATCTGTATTAATAGAAAATAATATTGAATACGAAGAATACTATAGTCCAGCAGAAGATTACCGTTTATGGGCTCGTTTAGTAAATATAACTAATTTTCATAATATTCAGAGCGTTCTGGTTGAATACCGCAACCATCAAAATATGACAACTCTTTCACAAAAGGTAAAAATGTACAATGCTTGGCGAGCTATTTCATTAAATTTACAAAATGAATATCCCGCGTATTACAGAAAAACGAAAAATTTAACTTTTTCAAAAGCGACCAAATTTCGCTTACGCCTTTTCGGCATAATTCCAATATTAAAAATAAAAAATGATTGGATTCAACTTTTTGAATTTATACCTATCTTAAAAATGAAATGGAAATAACAAATGAGCAAAATCAGCGTAATTATTCCTATATACAATACAGGAAAATATTTGGCAGAATGCCTAGATTCTGTATTAGCTCAAACTCTATCAGACATTGAAATAATTTGCATCAATGATGGCAGCACAGATAACAGCGCGGAAATATTAGCGAAATACGAAAAAAAAGATTCTCGCATAAAAACTATAAATATAAAAAATCAAGGTGTTGTCGTTGCTCGTAATATAGGGGTAGCGAACGCCCAAAGTGAATTAATTTTCCCATTAGATAGTGATGACATAATTGATCCGACAACGCTTGAAAAACTATACTCGCACTTTATGTCTGGTGATGGTGATATAATTACCTGTAGAGTCATGATGTTTGGGGAAAAACTTGGCGAACTGGTATTAGCAAAACCGACGAAACTAAACATGTCTAAAAATAATTGTTTAGTTAATGCAGCCTTATTGAAAAAATCTGATTTTTTAAAGTGTGGGGGATATTCTGAAGATTGTAAAATTGCGCTTGAAGATTATGATCTATGGTTAAATCTACTTTTTAAACATAATAAAAAAATATATCGCGTACAAGAAATCTTATTCTATTATCGAATAAAGGATAAATCAGAATCACGAAATTGGCAACATCGTGAAGAACATGAACGCCTTGTTAAAAATATGTATAATAAATATCCAAACATTAAAATATATTCGCGTATAGAAAGCATTATTAAAAACTTTCATAAGTTTGTTCATTTTTTCTTCAGAATAAAAAACAACCAAATAAGAATATTTAAAACCCCAATTTTTACTTTAAAAAAATATAATTGCGTTATATCTATTGGTGCAGCTTGTTTCGTCCCAGAAGCGTTGAAAAATTTAAACCTTCGTAAATTTAGCGGTCCGTTTGATTGGATGCATGGTTCGGATGTATTAACCCGACTAAATTGTGTTTATAATGAATTTAAAGATTATTTTAATTATGATGATTTTGAATACCTTGAAGAAAACCCAGAAAATGGGAAGGCTATTTATAGAAATATAAAAACAGGAATAATCTACAATCATGATTTTGAACCCGGTGATTTTAAAAGAACTTTTCCACCAGTAGCAGAAAAATACAAACGTCGTACAGAACGTATGATTAATCACTTAATAAAAGACAAAAATGTACTATTGGTTTTTGCAGAATTTATGAAAACAGGTAACAAAGAAGAAATACTAAATATTATGAATGATATAAACTATAAATTCCCCGCAAACATAGATTTATTGTACATAAATAATAACCCAGATATAAAACTTGGTGATTTTTCAAAACCAAAAAGAATTTCAAAAAATGTAATATACAGCGAATACCACTATTATAAATTTCCAGATGAAACGCCCATAGCAAGAAAACTAACAGAAAAAATTATAAAGAAAATTATAAAAAAGTCTATATAATGAAAATAAAATGAATTCATATAGAACAGGCTTAATTTCTGAATTTATTGCTTGCCTTTATCTGCGGTTACACGGGTTTCGTATATTAAAACGCCGCTATGTCACAGGACGTAATACTGGTCGGGCAGAAATAGACATCATTGCCAAACGAGGCAATCTTATAACTTTCATAGAGGTAAAAAAACGTCATGATGTCTTAACAGGTTTAGATGCCGTAACACATAAGCAATCTATTAGATTAAGGCGCGCTGCAGAAACATACATTTCAAAAACGAATTGGCAAGGTGACGCTAGGTTTGATATAATTGTTATTACCCCATTTAATATAAAATTAATTCCGAACGCAATTTAAGTGCGCTTGCAAAATAACATATATTATTTTATAATTAAGCGTACTTTTAAGTAAAAAGGAGAAACCTATGAAAAAAGTAATGTTGGCATTGTTTGCCGTTATGACCTTAGCCGCCTGCACAGGTTCTTATAAGCAAGGGAATTGTGAATACGATTTCTTACTACACAAAGATATTTCTATTTCTAAAATCATTGGTAATGCTACCGGTGGTTGCTAAAAATAAAAAACCGCTTTTAAAGCGGTTTTTTTTATTCGTCTATCGCAACGATAAATATTTTTTTCTCGTTTGCACGCTTTATAACTGCCTCTTTATTCACAACAAAACACGTTTTGGCATTAACTATAATTCCACGTAATTTTGCGGCAGCAACTGCATTTATTGTATCAACCCCTATCGCAGGAATATCAATCCTTAGATCCTGCCCAGGTTTCGTCATCTTCGCAAATACACCACTTACACCTTTTCGTTTCTTTCGCATTTCCACAACACGTTCTAGCATTTTTGCGGTACCTTCTGCCGCTTCAACCGCAATTACTTGCTTATCAACGACAACCGAAGCGCCTATATCTGCCGCCCCAATCGTATGCGAAACTTCAATTGCACGCTCTATATCTTTCTTATCTTTAACAGACGGTTTAGTTTTTGTTTGAACCCCCGCTTTTTGAAAAGTTAAATCTGGTGCAACGTCCTGCGCAGCAACAATCTCAAAACCGCGTTTCTCTAACGCATTATTTAACGCAACTGCCATTGAATCATACCCCCGTTGATGCTTCAAAATACTTAACAACAAACCAATAGACCATAAATCTGGTCTAACGTCAGATAAATTAGGATGCCCCAGCGCACCGACAAAAGTCAGCTTTTTTATACCGCGTCTCCTTGCTTCACGAACGGCCGGCCACGCCCCGCCTAGTCGCATCACAATATCTGGCTTTATTTTCGGATCATAAAAATTTTTTAAACCAACAACAAAAACATCCCAACCAGCTTTTCGCAAAGCAGCTAGCGTAAACAACGGCAAATCTAGTGCCCCTGCAATTAAAGCTATTTTTTTATCTGTATCTTTATTTTTTTTACCCATGTTTCAAATGGTACGAATAAATTGAACTAGAATCAAGTCGCAATTTATGTTAAACTTATACTGATAATTATAAAGCTTGGTGAATAAAATATGAAAAAAATATCATACCTAAGTTTTTTGGCTGCTTTGCTAATAACCCCGGCAATGGCGGAATATAGCAATGAAAAGTTTCAAGCAGAGATATTAGAAGGTTTAGATTTAGTCGGTGTAAGAGAAAACATTGATAAACCTGATCTTGCGCCAGGGGAATTGGGGTTAGATGTATATCAAACAGCAAATTCAGGGTATAATCCTGACGTAAAGCTTTATATTCCAACGACAATGTATGTTCGTGCCGGTGGTGGATTAAATTTACCGTTTGCGACAAGTAAGGCAAAAGTTGGAACGGAAGAATTTAGCTCATCAGGCAGTTGGACTACTCAAATTGGCCTTGGGTGGAATTTATCATCTTATGTGCGAACAGAAATTGACTTTCAAGAATCAACATTTAACTTTTCTGACATAGATAATGCGGATGCAACTTATCAAACTATTGGCGGGATGTTGTATTTTGATTTAGCCAGACGGTATATTCAAACGGGCGATGTTACATATCGCAGAAAATTTGTCCCATTTATGGGGCTCGGAGCAGCGGCAGGCATGTATAAATTCAATGGGGCTGGCGGAGCTGACGGTTTTGTAGTTGCGGCCCCACGCGCAACCATTGGTTTTAACGTAATGCTAAATGATTTAATAGGCATTGATATTATGTATCAATATCAGATGATGATTGGTAACGGGTTCGGTTGGAATACAAATGAAAAAGGTGTAAACAGTATCAGTAATATAATGGCATCTTTCCGGGTGAATTTTTAATCAAGGATAAGGAATGAACATGAAAACGAAAATTCTATGTGGTGTTTTAGCAATGTTGCCTTTGACAGCAAATGCGGCAATTCCTTATCGAGTAGAACAAATTGAAATGCCCGCCACAGCTTCTATTACAGGTGAAGACTCTCAGGCACTGGCTAGGGTACAACGTTTTTATATTGGCGGTGCCTATGATTTTTCGATGTGGAACGATGGAACCGCAAATACAGTTCTTGTATCAGGGAAAAACACTTCTTCTTTTGAGGTAATGGCTGGCGTTCGTGCATTTGATATTTTTCGCGTAGAAGCAAATTATATTCGCAACGAATCTAAATGGGATTCTTTTGAATTAACGGGCGATACAGCAATGCTTAACGCAATATTTGACGCACGTATAAATAACCTTTACAGACTGTTTTATAAACAACGCCTTGTTCCTTATGTCGGTATCGGTGCTGGTGCATCTTGGAATTCTGCCACCGGTACCTCAATAGAAAATAAAATTAGCCCAGTTTTAGCGGCCATGGCCGGATTTTCCATTGAAATGGGGAACCATTTTGCATTAGATTTTGGATATAGATACCTTTATATGTTTTCCCCAAAATTTAGCGTAATTGAAAATTTTGCTCCGGCTGCACATCAATTCCGTGTCGGAGCCAGAGTCCATTTCTAAAAAATGAAAACGTGTCCTTTCTTTGGTATTTGTGGTGGCTGTAAATATGATTTTACAGCCTCTGATTATCAGGAAAAAAAATTAACTGAACTAAAAGATATTCAACCAACAGAACCTGCTATATGGAC
>CALXNF010000018.1 GCA_944389685.1 uncultured Alphaproteobacteria bacterium
CAACAGCTTGCGACGGCAACGCAAGGCAGTAAAAACATAAAAGTTTCGGTTGTCGGTCATACGGATACTATGGGAAGTAAAGATTATAACTATGCTTTAGGTGGTCGTCGTGCTGATGCCGTTCAGAAAATGTTGATTAAATACGGAATCCCAGCAAGTCAGATAGTCGCTGTCTCAGCAGGGGAAGAAGATTTAGCAGTTCAGACCCCAGATGGTGTGGCAAATGCGGCAAATCGTAGGGTAAAAGTTGTAAAAGAAGTACATTATACAGAAGAACAACCGCAGCAAGTTCCTGTAACTGTTGTTGAAGAATATGTTGCACCAGACGAAAGCGAGGTCTGCGGTATGTACGGATGTTCCGAATAACTTGTCGGATTAGAAGTTTGTACAAAAATACTTGACAAAAAACATTTGTTAGTATATATTGCTTCTATCCGAGAGATGTTTGTGAAGAGGTATAGAACATGACGGAAAAAAAGAATGATATTTTAAATGCTACTGTTGCTTTGCAGGGTAAGGGTAATCCGGCAGCTAAATATAAAGAGGGTGTTGTAAATTTAGCTAAAGAATTGGCTGCCAGGAAAGTGGTGCTTAATGGAACCGAGGGAAAAGAATTTTAGCCTCGTAAAGTTTTCTTGTATATAAAGCACATGAATTTTTATGTGTTATTAATAAAACCGCTGTTATAAGCGGTTTTATTTTTTAGAAGCCCAAAATAATGACCACAACCAACCGATACCCGTCCAGCCAAAAAGCCAACTGGCTAAGCGGACAAGAATCATATCTTGCTTGCTTTTTTTTGTTTGTCTGGCCAACCATGCAGGTGCCAGTACTATCGTAATAACAATAATACAGGCAAATATATATTTTAATGCAATTAAAATATCGGTGGTTATAGTCATTCGTTGCTTCTTTGAAAGGTATTATATACCATATTTTGCGCTATTGCCAAGTTCTTCTTCAATTCTTAGCAATTGGTTGTATTTGGCCATTCTGTCTGTACGAGACATTGAACCTGTTTTTATCTGACCTGCGTTTGTAGCAACCGCTAAATCGGCGATGGTTGTGTCTTCCGTTTCACCGCTGCGGTGAGAAATGACAACGCCATAATTAGCGTCTTGAGCCATTTTTATAGCGCGTAATGTTTCCGTTAGACTTCCTATCTGGTTTACCTTGATTAATATTGCATTCGCAACACCAGATTCTATACCTTTTTGTAAACGAGTTGGATTTGTTACAAACAAATCATCACCGACTAATTGACATTTTTTGCCGATTTTATCCGTCAATTTTTTCCAATTTTCCCAGTCTTCTTCGGCTAATGCATCTTCTATAGAAATAATCGGGTATTTTGAAATCAGGTCTTCATAGAATTCTATCATTTGTTCGGCAGACATGTTTTTGCCTTCAAACGAATATATTCCATCTTTATAAAATTCAGAAGAAGCAACGTCTAGACCGATTGAAACGTCTTCGCCTGGTTTATAACCCGCCGCACGAATCGCCGAGATAATTGTGTCTAGGGCTTCGGCACAAGAGTGGAAGTTCGGAGCAAAACCACCTTCGTCTCCGACGTTTGTTGAATTACCGCTTTTTTTCAATATAGATTTTAAATTATGAAATATTTCAGAGCCCATACGAATTGCGTCTGTTTCTGATTTTGCACCGTTTGGAATTATCATAAACTCTTGTGCGTCTAATCCATTATCTGCATGTGCACCGCCGTTTATTATGTTCATCATAGGCCGAGGTAATACAACAGGATTTGAATTACCGTAAATTTCCGCAATGTATTTATATAGTGGTATATGTTTTTGAGCTGCAACTGCATGTGCTGCGGCTAAAGATACAGCAAGGATTGCGTTCGCACCTAGTTTTTCTTTGTTTTGAGTCCCGTCTAGGTTTAGCATTTTTTCATCAAGAGCAGTTTGGTCGGATGCGTCCATACCTATTATTGCTGGGGCGATAATTTCATTTACGTTTTTTACTGCTGTTAAAACGCCTTTTCCCATATATGCGTTACCGCCGTCTCTTAATTCTAATGCCTCAAAAGAACCTGTCGAAGCCCCAGATGGTACCGCTGCGCGACCAAATGCACCTTCTGCTAATACTATATCGCACTCAATTGTAGGGTTACCACGACTGTCCATAATTTGACGAGCGTGAACACTTTTTATAGAAAACATATTTTTTCTCCTTATTCCTAAAATACTCATTTTCATTTTAGTTATATCTTGTCTTATTTTATAAAGTGTGCAATAATATAATCATAAATTTGGACGGAAAGAAATAAAAATTATGATGAAAAAGACAATATTTTTTATATTGTGCTTGGCACCGTTAGGTGCGCAGGCCGCTATTACTGTTAACGGTACGGAGGATAGCCCTTTAACGGGTTATGATGTCACAGAGGCTATATCCGTTGATAATATGGTTGTTGGGGGTGCCATACCAGAAGATGCAAGCGCATATAATAATTTTTATGCGGGGCAATATATAAGTGATAATTTTACGGTTCTTTCTGGTACTGGTATAACTGTTAATGATACAGTTGAAATTTTAGAAGATTACTATCTTGGTTTAGGTTCTTCATCTGGAACTGCTGGGGGGCCAATAAATGTGTCTTTAGGTGCGGTAAACGCATTTGGGGAATTCGTTGTTCAAAATGTAGGTGATTTTTCTGTAACTAATGGAATCATGGTTGGGAACGGGTTCGTTGTACAATCGAATTCTATGGGAACTGGGGCTATTGATATAACTGGTGGCGTCACGAATGTTAATGTGACGGGAAATGCTCAGATGTTAAGCCTTTCTAATACCGGAAGTGGTACGACTTACGTTAAGGCGGGTTCTATTTATATAGGCGACAAAGATGCTGGGGCGACAGGCTTCGTTCAGAATGGTGGTAATGCACAGAGTATGACGTTGGTTGCAGATAATAATATCGATATTACAGGTAGCATTAATAATTATACTTCTGATATGAATATAGATGCTGGTGGCGATGTAGTCGTTTCTGGAACTATATCAAATGACGACTCTATGAATATAGAGGCGGCTAATTTGAACGTTATAGGGGGGGGGACGCAACAAAGCCCCAGTTCTTTTAGTAGTTCTGGTGATTTAATAATAAATGTTTCTGGGGTAACCACGTTTGCTTATGGACTAGATTTAAGTTCAATGGCTGAAGATGATGTTTTTTCTTTAGAAACGGGTACATTAAACTTTGGGTCGCAAAGTGATTGGTCGGGGACGTTTACTAATAAGTTAAATAGTTTTACGTTAACTATAAATGATACAGCTTTTGATATTCTGGGAGATATAAAGAATGGTTTCGTAAACAGCAGTACGGAAACGCCAGATTATAATCAAAATGCGTCAATGACTCTGACCGTTCCTTCGTTGGCAGTTAATTCCATAACAAATTATGCATCATTAGTTATTAATGCGACTGAAGGTGGTGCTACAGGAACTGGGGTGGTGGTTAGAAAAGGAATGGAAACCGCAGAAGGTTCTTATACGAATATAGATTCTGCCAATGCTTTAAATGTTGTTGGTAATATTTCAAATAGTGGGGAAATGCTTTTAAAGGCTAATGATATCCAATTAGCGGGGCTTACTAATTCTGGAGGAGATGTTAGCGTTGTTGCACCGACAAGTGCAGAAGGAAGTATATTAATTTCTGGTAATGTGACTAATACATCGGGAACAACTAATATAAATGCAAAAGATATAAATATAGCTGGAAATATAAACAATATTTCCGGTACAACAAGCATAGTTGGTTCGGATACAAATGGTACAGATTTGCAGGTCGGGGCAATAAATGTCTTTGGTGGTAGTCTTGATATCGGCGCGTTAATTGGTAGCGTTGCTGTTGCCAACGGGGTAAGCGTTGGTAAACAGGGGACTTTGAATATCGGTAGTTCTACGAAATCTTTTGTAGCCAAAAATTCAATCCAAATTGCTGGTGATTTGAACTTTGGGGGTACAGGTAGTTCGTCGGGTAATGGCGGGGTTAATGTTGCCGCATCTGGGGCGCAAAATTTCTTGATGTATGCATCTTCTGCTGAGGGAATTTTAACCATTGGTGGGACATTAAATTTAACGCAAGAAAATGGTGCTGCGTATAATGCTACGTTGGCTGCGAATACGATGACTATTAACGATGTGAACGTTTCTGGTACAAATAATACATTAGTTCTGGGGAACGGTGAAGGACAGCAGCTGACCGTAAATGAAGCCATGAATGTTAGCAATGGTGCTACTGTTGAATTGGTTGTTGATGATACAGATGTGGGAAGTTTAAATGTTCTGTCAGGTGGTAAGTTAATTGCAAGTGGAAGGCAAATTACCGCAACTAATGGCAATATCAATATTGCTGATAATGTTTGGTTTAATGGAAATAGTGGAACTTCATATTCAGGTTTGATTGTTAAAAATACAGATAGCTTAAGTTTGAAATCTGATACGGGGCAGATAAGTATTGCCGGAGGAATTAATTTAGGTGCGGAAAATAATTTGACTTTAGAAGTTGGTGATACCGAAAACCAAGTTGAAACAGCCGTGGTAAAAATAGGCAACGTTATCGGAACTTCTGGAACGCTGAATATAAATGTTAATGGAATCAGCGAAGCAAATGTTTTACTAGCAGGAGTCAATATTACTGGGGATGGTGTAGTAAATATTGATTCTAATATTGCTTCTAATGTTATTGCATCTGATAAAATTATCGTTAATGGCGATGTTGTTCAAGGTGCTCAGACAGGAAGTTTGAATTTCTTAGCGGATGACATAACCGTTGCTGGTGTAGCCCTGAATTCTGCTGGTAGTTATTTTGCTGATAATGGTAGTGCCGTGTTCGAGTTTTCTGATGACGTGGCTTTTGGTGGAAATTTAAATGTCGGGGAAAGTGCTGAAACTACTTTTGGGGCGGCCTCGTTTTCTGCAGCCCAGATAGATAATATGGGGGGGATAACTATAAACACAGATTCCGGTATTATAATTGATTCTGTTGATAATGAAGGTACTTTGGTATTGAATTCTGGTAACGGTTCGATAGCGGCAAATAATTTTGTGGTAGGAAATGTAGGGACTGTCACGTTAATGGGGCAGGGAATAAGTGTAGAAGAAGTTTTTTCTACACAGAATTCAATACTTTATCAAAATTCTGCAGACGCAGAAGTTAATATAGCGTCTAATAATTATGTAATAACAACCAATCAATTTAATGCAGCTGGTGTAAACCAAGTTTCTGGGAATTTGCAAATAAATGCGAACACTGTGAATATTACGGGTGATGTAATAGGAACAAATGTAAAATTTGGTAAAACTGCTGTAAATTCGTGGGCTGATGCGACTATTGGTGGAAGTGTTTTTGGTGGCGTAGATTTCTGGGGGATAAAAAGTTTAAGTATAAATAATAATTATACGTTTGATAATAACAGTGATTTGTGGGTTGCTGTTATGCCGGAAAACGAAACAACCAAGAATTATTGGGCTACAATTGAAGCGACTGCGGATAATAAAATCGGTGAAATTACTAATGCCGATAATGGGGAGGCTTTGATAACAGTCGGGAATAAATTTATCTCTAATATATCAGGCATTGTAATGGATACCGCAGATACGCAACCGCAAGTTGGAGTGACGTTATTTGATACAGTAGATCAAGGTACTGCAATTTGGTTGTTACATGCTGAAAATGGTATAGAGATAGCTGACGCTTTTGAAAAATTGCGTAATTTGGACGTCAAATTTTGCAATGCGAGTGGGTCTATATGCATAAATTATGCGGATGCATTACAGGCGGCAAGTGACGGTACGTATAGCGAAAGTGGTAATTTACCAATTTATATCTCTGAACGTGATACAGATGGCGATGGTATTGCGGACAGTCTTTACGTAGTGTTTGATCCGAATTTCGGGGGGCCGGTTAATATATTTAAATTGCAACCAATTGTAGCAGATGCAATTCCTCATACTAATGGAGAATATATATCTGCGGGGGCATTGGACAATTTAATTGCGGGGCAGTTGCAGAATACAGAATTTTATAATAATTCGCCGATAGAAATAATCCCGCAGATATTTAGCGGAACAAATTTAGCACAAATGGCGGACGAATTATATGAAAGAATGGAATACTATAATATGACCGGCGAAAGTCAGATATTAGTAAACTTTAGCCGTTTATTTCAACCGCGTGAGTTAGAGCAAATTGCTGGAAGTGTGGCTTTGAACGAGCATACAAATTTCCGTGATTTTGAAGATCGTATGTTGGATGAGTTTATTTGGAACAGGAATCGTAATTTGAAAAAAGCTTGGCTAGATGCTGACTTTGGAATGTTCTTTCAAAATGTATCCGATGGCAAACATGCAGATGGACAAAGATTTAGCATTTCTGGTGGGTTTGATTGGCAACATTCTGAGAAAACTTTATTTGGTTTGACTGGGCGCGTATCAAATTCAACCAGTGATAATTCTGATGCGATTGAATTGGGGTATTTGCCAAATACTTCTGTCTCTGGTTTAGTTGATTTAACAGTAGATGATTTAAACATCGGTGTTGGTGCCTATATGATAAAGATTCTTGGTGAAAAAACGCGGTTATATGGAAATGCTTTCTTAGACGCACATTTCATCGATGTTTCTAGGGATCAGACGCTAGTTGATCATATTGATGGAAGCGGTAATGTCTTTAGCATCATCAGTGAGTGGGGCTTAATGCATGATTGGTTGAATCAATATATCGTTGGTAATGCGTATGCACGTGTTGGCTATAATTTTGGCTTTGATGTTTCGGAACAGGCAGGGGGACAAGATTATATGGAAATGCAATCGGATGGTTATTTGATCTTAACACCTGGGTATACATTAACGGCTCAAAAACGTATATATCCGTCCGCTTGGTTCCAGATACGTCCGTATGCTTCAGTCGGTGTGGAATATGATGTGCTTGGTGCACCTGATTATGTAAAATATAAATTTGCGTTGGCTGATAAATATACTAAATATGACGTTGATATCGATCCTTTGTGGGCGAATATTGGTGGTGGAGTAGAATTTTTGTCTGCAAACGGAATTCAGGTTGGCGTTGATTATCGTTATCAATATAATGATGCGATACAGTTGCATAATATTAAACTATCTGGTTCTTATCGCTTTTAATAAACAAAAACCGGCTTGAAGGCCGGTTTTTGTTTGTTTTTTGTTCTAAAGTTGCGGTTTTGCCGAGTGGTTATATACTTATTGGTGATAGGATAATAAAATATAATTATGAAAATAATAATATTTATGTCGGGGATGCTTTTTATGTATCTGAGGGAAAGATCATAGAAATAAATAAAAGTAGTGAAATTTTAATGGACACAATTTTGTTTGATTTTAAAACAAAAACTTTTCGTGACGTTACACAACCATATTATGAAAATACATATTTAGTAAATTTATTTACCGATATCACAAAAAATAAGAACGCCGGTATAAAGAAAAATAAAGACAAGACAAGTTCTTTTGTTGTAAACGATTCCCAGATTGCTACGTTATCTGGAAGCAAGATAATATCTTTGATTTTACCTGGTATACAAGAAATTAGAGGGCTTCCCAGACATTTTGGGAAGTTCGTTTGTCATTTAAGTATACCAGATACAGAAGTTATACCAGATAAGTTTTTCGAAGATAATTTGGTGTTATGCGAATTGAATGCGCCACGTTTGAAACGTATGAGAAGCGGGTGCTTTAGGTATAATAAAATTTTGCTATTATTGGATGCGCCTAAGTTAAGAGAAATATTATCGGGATGTTTTGAGCGAAATGTAAAGCTAGAAGTATTAAATTTGCCTAAGATAGAAACACTAGGATCAAATTGTTTTAAAAATAATGTAGCTTTATCAGAGCAGTTAGAAAAAATTTGTGGAAATGATAACTCCGTTCCATCAGGGGGGTGTTGTCATTAATCTTTTGGGGCTCAGTTAGAATTATTACAAAAAATGAAAAGTTCGAAAATTCAAAAAATTAAATAATAAACCGCGCAATGCGCGGTTTATTAAAACGGTATGTCATCACCAATATCCGCAACGGATATTTCTTCTCGTGGTTGTTGTGTTGCAGACGATGATGAGTAATCATTGTTCGTAGATGTATTATCTAAACTTTTGGCCCCAGAAAGAATAACCATTTGCCCCGCAAATTGATTAAGAACGACTTCTGTCGTGAATACATCTAGACCTTGTTGATTTTGCCATTTACGCGTGCGCAAAGACCCCTCTATATACAACTTTGTACCTTTTTGAAGCATGCGTTCAGCGACATCTACAAGGTTAGAGTTGAATATAACAATACGATGCCATTCTGTTTGCTCTTTTTGTTCGCCACTTTGTCTATCACGCCAACGATCTGAAGTTGCTAATGAAAAGCTTACTACTTTTTGACCATTTTGCATTGTACGAACTTGTGGATCTTGCCCGACGTTACCGACAAGTATTACTTTATTTATGCTGCCTGCCATCGTATCTTCCTTTTAGTTATCTCACTTAGTATGTATAATTTGAGCAATAAAAGTAAAAAAATGCAAGAAAAATAGTTTTTTATACTTGGCTTAGCCCCTTTAAAATTGTCAAGACTTGACTTTTTGTCAAAAATAGTATATAATTTCTTTCGTCTAATAAGGGGAGGTCGAGTTCTCGAAAGTCCCAATTTCCAAAAAGGGTTATTTAATGCATATAAATGAATTAAAGGCTAAAACGCCACAGCAGCTATTAAAAATGGCTGAAGATATGGGGATAGAAAACCCATCTCAGTTAAATGTTCAGCAGTTACGTTTCGCGGTAATGCGTGTATTTGCCGCAGATAATAAAATAACGTTGATAGGGGATGGGGTTCTTGAACGTATGCAAGACGGCTTTGGTTTCTTGCGTGCACCGGAAAGTAATTATTTAGCGGGGCCAGATGATTTATATGTTTCGCCGGCACTAATAAAAAAGTATGGTTTAAAAACGGGTGATTATGTTGAGGGGCAGATTCAGGCACCACAGAATGAATCAGAACGTTATTTTGCTTTGGAAACGATAGAACGCGTAAATGGTGGAGATCCCGATAAACTACGTCACAGGGTATCTTTTGATGATATGACGCCGTTATATCCAGATGAAATGTTGAAAATGGAAGTTGCGGACGATAAAGATAAAGGGCGCAGTTTATCCGCGCGTGTGATTGATTTGATTGCGCCGACAGGTAAAGGACAGCGTAGTTTGATTGTTGCGCCTCCTCGTACTGGTAAGACAGTTATGTTGCAGAATATTGCTCATTCTATTGCAACAAATTATCCTGATGTAAAATTAATTGTTTTACTGATTGACGAGCGACCAGAAGAAGTTACAGATATGCAACGTAGTGTTAAAGGCGAGGTAATATCATCTACTTTTGATGAACCGGCTGCACGTCACATTCAGGTCGCAGAAATGGTTATCGAAAAGGCTAAGCGTTTAGTAGAAGCTGGGCAAGACGTTGTCATATTGTTGGATTCAATTACCCGCTTAGGGCGTGCATATAATACCGTTGTGCCAAGTAGTGGTAAGGTATTAACAGGCGGTGTCGATGCATATGCCTTGCAACGCCCAAAACGTTTCTTTGGTGCTGCCAGAAATATAGAAGGTGGGGGCAGTTTAACAATTATTGCAACCGCATTGGTTGATACCGGTTCTAAAATGGACGAGGTTATATTTGAAGAATTTAAAGGTACAGGTAACAGCGAGATAATTTTAGATAGAAAATTATCTGATAAGCGCGTTTACCCTGCAATAGATATAACTAAATCTGGTACTAGAAAAGAAGATTTACTTGTGGGTAAAGATACCTTATCAAAGATGTATGTTTTGCGTCGAATAATAAACCCTATGGGCACGTTAGAGGCGATGGAATTCTTGTTGGATAAGTTGCGACTAACGAAAACGAACGACGATTTCTTTTCCTCTATGAATCAGTAAATAAAAAATCACGCTTTTGCGTGATTTTTTATTTCTTTTAAATGTAATAGTATGATATAATCTTTTTAAAGATTTTAATTAAAAGGGGCAGAGGGTGAATTTATTTCGTAAACTAAGTAAACTTGGAACCTTTAGTTTTATGTGCTTACTTGGTGGTATGGTTTCAGTTAGGGCAGAAATTATAGATATATTTCCAACAAGTTCAGGGTATCAGTTTATAGATAGTTCTGGTAATATTAAGGGGACTTTGTCTACTTTGGATGGTGCCAAAAAAGCGGCTAATTTATATACAAATGCTGGGGCACAAGTCAGATGGCAGTCTTCATTGCCTGCAACAACCCCGAAGACATCTACTGCATTAACTACAACGCCGAAGACATCTACTGCATTAACCACAACGCCGAAGACGTCTACTGCATTAACCACAACGCCGAAGACATCTACTGCATTAACTACAACGCCGAAGACTTCTACTGCATTAACCACAACGCCGAAGACATCTACTGCAGTGGTAAAATATAATCCGGGATCTTCGAATTTGCCTGCAACAACTAATACAGGTACAGGCGGCGGTACTGGTGGCGGCGGTACAGGCGGTGGTTCGGGCGGCGGAACAACTGCTGCGTCTGCTACGCCGAAAGTAAATGTTGGTAGTGCTGTTATGGGGGCGGTTGCTCTTGGTACAGGTCTTTACACTGTTTATGATAGTGTTGCAGATACAGAAAAAGCGTCTTGGTCAAATGTTGCTTCTGGTGCAGTAGGGGGGGCTACTGCTATGATGGGGGTTGGTGCTTTGGCAAATGCTTTCCCTGTTGGAGGTCAGATTGCGTATGGAACTATGATCGCGGCTGGTGCGGTAGTCGGTGCTGCAGGTGCCGCAGGTGAAATGTTTTCTGAAACGGATTGTGAACGGGATCCTGTTCTTGGGGTGTATGCTTGTTGCAATATTTCAAAATTAAGCAATATAGATGCATATAGAGCAGAAATTGGGGATAAAATGTTTACAGATGCTTTCCCATATGTTCGGTATTGTGTTCAGGGGAAAAAAGAGTTTAAAGAGGAACAACCTTGGTTAATAGGGCGTTTTTTGGATGATCATTGGTCTTCAAAGTCAGAAGTTGCTTTGTGTCCTGGTTTTGTAATGCCTGATGAAGGTGTAAAGATTGTGCCTTTTGCAAATAATGATGCATCAGTTGGTTTTTGTTGGTCTTGGGAATGTTCAGAAGAAGGTAAGGTTCGTCAAGGGGGTGCGTGTGTAGATACTGTTGTTACACCTGAGCCGGAACCAGAACCGGTTGTAGGGACAGCGTGTGCCACGGAAGATTTGCCTTTATATGCAACTGCTGGAACATATATTAAAAATGGAGATAAAGTAGTTTGCGCCGCGACAGCTTGTCAAAGTGGAACTTATTTGGTTGTAAATTCTGCGGGGCAGAGTCAAGGGTGGTGTGTTGCACCAAGTTATTGTAAAGATGCTAATACTCATTTGAATGTAATAGATGGGACAAAAACAGATTTACAATGTTTATCAAATGATAATGTTACGCATGTACCTGGAAATGTTATGACAGTCTCAGGAAAGGTTTTTGGGGTGTCTTTTAATAATAAAACAAATGAAATTGAGGAAGAATATGAAATCCCTGGGGCAAGTATATCTGTCGCAGAAACGGGGCAATTGTTATTAGTTTCTGATGATAATGGGGCTTTCTCAACAGACAGATTCCCCGTTGGTAATAACCTGAAAGTTTCCTTTGTTGGATGTGAGGCGAAAACAGTTTCGCCTGGGGAAAATTTAGAAATAAAATTAAATTGCTCTGGTAATTCCTTAGAAGAGGTTGTGGTTGTGTCCGCAAAAGTCGGTGATCCTTGTGTAGGAGAAAATTTAATGGCTAAATCTATATATGCCGCTTCTGGGGTATACACAAGAAACGAAAAAGGTGGAATAACTTGTACAATAAGAAGCTGTGTATCTGGGTATGATGTTGATGAAGTTAATAATACTTGTGTAAAATCTAATAAAGATGATGAATTGACGGTGTTAAAAAATAAAATTGATTTATATTATGGTAATATGCGCGAAATAGAATTACTTCATAGCGGTGAAAAAGCATCTGTTTGGAAAAATGCAGAAGGCAATTTTAATACATCTCGTCTTTTATCGGATTCTATTGCTGGGGTTGCTTTGGGAACTGTTGGTGGTTTGGTTGTAAATAAGCTTGTAAAAGACAACCACCTAGAAAAAGGTTTTGAAGAAATTGGTTGTTCTATTGACGGAACCCGGTTGGTTAATTTTGGTGACAGCTTTATTATTTCAGGGGCCATAGATAAAAATGGTTGCGTAGGAAATAATCATGGATCAAGCAACGTATATGTTTGGGCTTCTTTACAAAGCAATGGCACAAATTATTCTAGTATGATAGAGGACGTTGCTAATTCAAGTAATAATACTTGCTGGGTTCGTGTGGATATGGTTTCTGATAATGCGAAAATTAGAGTATCTGATATTCCAGCGCGTTGGTTTATGGTTGGTCAGCAAATAACTTGTGGTAGCTGGACTGATGAAGAAGTTTTGCGTAAGCGCGTTCTAGATGCAAGAAAAAGTGCGCGTACCTGGGCAACCGTTGGCGGTGCTGTTGGTGGCGCAGGTCTCGGTGTCGGAGTAATGGAATTATTCGGAAATAAGCTGATTGGTGGCGCCGTAGAAGGGCAAAAATCACTGGATGAAGATGAGCTATTATATTCTCAAATGTCTGATGCTGAACGAGAGGAGTATGCATATTCTAATGAACAGCTAACGATATTATGTGCGGAATTGCACGCCAAAGGAGGTAGACATTCTGCGTGTGGTGATAAATAATGATTTTAAATGGTTTGAAAATCGGGGTCTTTGGATCCCGTTTTTTTTAATAAGGCGGTTGGTTATGAAATTAAATGTATTTTTTGTGTCTGTTGTAATAATTTTATTGGCATATTTTGCAGGTACTAGGGTCGCTTCGCAGAAATGCAAAACACGAATTACAGAGTTAAAACTTGTAGGTCAATTAGATATAAATAAAACAATGGATGAAATAAATGAAAAAACTTTTAATACTAGTGTGCGCGACATTCGTCGCATCTTGCACGAGAAATACACAATTGCCGACTAGCAACTGCGTACCATGCCTACCAATTTATGGTAGAGCAGAAGATTGGAATATTATTAGTGATGATTTAGCACGTAATATTTATAGGCATAATTTATTGTGTGAAAAAAATAGTCGTTAAATTATTAGTCCAATTAATTTTTTTACTATATCAGCACTTTTTTCGTCACCTGTTGGGGAATACTCTACGAACTCGAAACTATATGCATCTGGTGCGAACTCTTTTATAAAATATTCAGCGGCTTCTAAACTAATTCCGTCTTTTTCTGGTACAAGAACGTCCTTGAATGTCTTAGGGTCTATCGCATCAAAATCAAAGGAAATAATATATTTTTTATTGCCAATTTTGTTCTTTATTTCTGTAACAACTTTTTGCCATGTTTTTTCATCTGGTAAATCTTTGGCTTCTCGCATATAAATATTGTTTTCTTTAACAAAACTTATTTCTGACGGTTCGTACGAACGGCTGCCAATATAAAACAAATTTTCTGGTTTCAAAGTGGACGTTTTTTCTTGTAATGTAAGCCATCTAGAATCTCCGTTACCAAGTAATGCTCGGACATTTGTACCGTGTGGGGCGCCAGAAGCCTCGGCCTTTGATGATTCTGGGGTATGAACGTCTAAATGGGCATCAATATAAATTAAGCATAAATCTTCATTTGGTAATTGATTTGCAAGGGCAGAAAAATGCCCGAAGTTAACAGAATGATCACCACCAATCAGTATATGAGAGCTAGCAGGTGTTTCGTTAATAATTGCTTTTTGAACTTGAAAATTTTCACCAAATCTATCTTTTGCCCAAAGCTTTTCGTCAAGTTTCGGTACTGTTATCATATGCCAATTCGCTTCTGGGTACATTCCTTTTATTTCATTTGGTGCCAAAGCAGGCCCTTGGGTAACTAAAGTTGCGGTTGCTCCGCGACCGTATTGTACCCCAATAAAACGTTTCATTTATACGACTCCACTATACTTTCTGCTGCGTTTTTTAACCGTTGTAAAGAAGTTTCATAAGCAGCGCAATCTCGTGCAATTTCTGATCGGTATGCATCGCGTAAATTAGTTTGCATGTATGAACAGTTTTTGAGATATTGAACACAATATTCATGCCCCATGACAAATGCTTGCTGGCCTCGTACGCGGCTTTCGGTGCTTGACCAGTCGATATTTAGGGCTTCGTCTAAATTAGTCCATGAATTATCGCCGGTATATTTTCCTATTGTTTCCATCCAATATTCATTTAACTCTTCATTAGTTAAATAATTATCGTTTTTTACTGTTAAAATTTCTTTGATCAATCTATCTATTTCTGGTTTGTATTGTGCGTCAATTTGTGCCAGTTTTGAACTGCAGTAACAGCGGTTATATTCAGTATTTTCTCTTTCGCAATAAGAATTCATGCATTCTGTATAATCTGCCATACAACGCGCCGAAGAAACAGCAGTGCCTGTCGAAGTATATATTGCTGTTGCTGCCTGTCTGGCTGTCGAAACATTTGTGTTGTCACGTGACGTTCTATATGTCGATGTTTTTATGTTATTTGTATTGTTAGAGGCAGCGCGAGCGACCACTTGGCGCGTGGTTGTTGTTTTTGGACTTGCCGCGCGAGCTGTTGCCGTATTTATTGTGCCACTGCGTGCAGTATTGGATGTGGTGGTCGTAGATGTGCGTGGGGATACTTTACGTGCTGTTATACCTGTGGTAGCTGTAGCAGCTCTTGCCGTTGTATTAGACGTGTTGGAAGTGCCGGTGTTAGACGTAGTCGTTTTCCGTGCCACGACGTTTCTGGTTGTTGTACTTGGTGTGTTTTTTGTTCTTGTTAGAACGTTTATTTGCGCGTTTGATTGAGAAGGGGTTGTGCCCGGATTTAAATTTGTGCGCATTGTATTGTTCATGTATGGATAAAGGTTATTATAAGTATTGGCACTGACGTAATCGGAAGCAACCGTTCCCGAACGGGCGGTTAAAGCGGTGGCAGTTCCCGACAGGAAGAGAGCAAAGAACATAAAAAAAGCAAACTTTTTAATCATCGTTTATATTGTAAAAATTTTCGTTAAACTAAACAAGTATAAAATGTATATAAAAATTTGCATTTAGAAAAAATGCTGTTATAATATGGTTCGTTTCGGGGTGTAGCTCAGTCTGGTAGAGTGCTTGCTTTGGGAGCAAGATGTCGAAGGTTCGAATCCTTTCGCCCCGACCAGAAATAAGGAAAGCCGTGGTTATCCACGGCTTTAATCGTGCGTGGCGCCGAAAATGCGGGGGTATATTCAAAAATGCACGGTATGTGATTTTCAAAGCGCAAAATCCGCCCAATTTTCAGATATAACATACACTGGCAATTTTAGGACAGTCAAAAAAATTAAAAATGGTGAATATGATATATAGTATGATATAATTATCTAAAAGATGAGAGGATTAATTCAGGATGGATTATTTAAACAAGGGTATTTACACTTATTCTGATATATCTAGATTGTTAGGTATGTCAAGATCCAGAATAAAAGGTTTTGTAAAAGGCTACAAATATAGAAATAGGCCTGAACGAAAGCCAGTGTTGCTTGATGCAAAAAATTTTATTTTTGAAAATAAAGATTATTTTACTTTTTTAGATTTGATAGAGTTAAAATTTATACAGCATTTTTTGAATCAGGGTCTGAAAAGAAGTGAGATAATAAAAGCTTACTATAAGATAAAAGAAGAATTTAAATTACCCAGACCGTTTGCAACAACGTGTGTTTCAGATAGCAAGACTATTTTTTTAGATAACAAACATGTTTTGTTAAATCCAAAAGATCAACAGCTTTGGTTTAGGGAATTATCAAAATCTTCTTTGTTGGAAGGAATCGATTTTGAGAACGATTTGGCTGTAAGATGGCGGCCATGTAAGGAAATACCTGAAGTTGTTATTGATCCATGCTACAAATATGGGAAGCCCTTTTTAAAGGGGCAAAATATCAAGACAGAGACATTGTATAAGGCCTATTTAGCAGAGGGGCAAAGCATATCTTCTGTCTCTAATTGGTTTCAAATTCCTGAAGATTTTGTTGCTAAAGCAGTTATGTTTGAACAGGGGTTAGAATCAAAATGATATTTATATTTGATGAGAATCTTCCACCTAAATTAGCCGAAGTTATAAAAGCATTAGATGAAGAAAATGCGATAGAACATGATATATATAGCGTTCAGGATTTAGAATTTAAGGGGACGTCAGATGTTGATTTGTTTGGAAAAATAATAGCGTTATCTGGGGGAAAAAAATGTGTTTTTATATCTGGTGATGGAATGATTTTGAAGAGAAAACCAGAAATAGATGAATTAAAAAAACAGGGGTTAGTTGCTTTTATTTGCCCGCCAAGTGTTGCTCATCAGCGCATGTTTTGTAGGGCTGTATATGTTGTTAATAGTTGGAAAAGTATTGTTGCTGTGGCAGGAACAAGCAAGCATGGATCTGTTTACAAGTTGCCAGCAAAAAGTTTTAATTTGACAGAAAATGAAATAAAGAAAAATAAAATTTAGTTTAAGATATAAGTTATAGGAAAAACACTTTTTCCTGCTCGTCGAAGTTTTCATATTTTTCGGCGATAAGGAAAAGCTCTTGTATGTTTGTATGGTTGTGTAGTTCACCGTTTAGAGCGCTGTTTATTATTTTTGGTGATAAATATGCCAGGTTCAGATATTTATAAATAGTTCGCAGGTCGCGTTTTTCATCTCTGGCAATTTTCTTTATCCCAACTCCGCGTTCGTATAGTTCCTTGTATCGCCATGCCGTTGCAAAGGCTTTGACTATTAAATGGTTATTATCGGTTATACTTAGCACACCTGTCTTGGCATCTTTATCAATACGTGTTGTTGCGTATTTACGCAGAATAACTGGAACGGTTATTATTACTTCATCTTTACCTAATAATCTCGTGTTTGAACCATTGTTCTTGGAATTTAGTTTTTTGTTCTATAAATTGGTTCGTTATCTGTAAGCCGTCCGGAACAACCACCAGTTTATCATCGTTATCGTTTGTACGGTGAATAATTGCTACACAACGTCCTGTAAATTCTTTTAGTGGTTTGTCTATGCCTAAAACATATGCGTCAATCTCTTCGCCGTCCCCCGAAACTGTGTTTGGAATATAGCCATAGTTTACTTCGTACACAAAGCCATGTTTTGGGTGCTTTGTGCCCAATGGTCTGTCCATGACGACAGATACAATTTTGTTCAGATAGTCAGAAGATTTGGTTTGTTGCGGCATGTTCGGGGCTCCTTTTTTCGAAAAATATCACATACGCCGTGAAAAACAAGATAAAAATGGGCTTTAATTTAATAACATTCTTATTTGTGTTACACATATCTGCGTTTTTAGCAATAAATCGTCTGAATTATTTTTGATATATTTTTTAATGAATATAAAAATATTTACATTTGATAAATATGTTATTACAATACTGACATAAACCGATAAAAAGGTTGGAATTTGATGGTAAAAATCAAACGTATATTTAATGAATATGGTTTGGACTTTGATAATAATCGATACGGTTTTGGATGTAGTACCGAGATAGAATATGTAGATGGTACAGAAAAGCGAATCCATGAGATAATAAAAATCAATAAAGTTCAGGCTCGTTATTTTCGTATTTGGATTGGTAAAATCGTTTTTATAATTGATTCAGAACGACCATATCTTTCTACTCGTAAAAAGAAACGCTGGAATTTTAAAATAGTATACGGAAAAAGCGGTAAATAGTTGGCTGCATCATAAAGGATTGGTTATTGAGGTCAAAAGAATTTTATCTGATTTGGTAAATATAGATACGCATACTGACAAGGATAACCTTGATGCGGTAAATTGGGTTCAACAATATCTACTGAGTTATGGTGTAGAGTCCAAATTGGTGTATAACCCCGCAAAAACTCGAGCTTCTATATATGCCAATATTGGGAAAGTTGATAAAGCTATTATTCTTAACGGTCATTTGGACACTGTTCCAGCAAATTCAGATAATTGGCAGTATAATCCTTTTTCGTTGACCGAAAAAAATGGGTTGTACATAGGTCGTGGTGTTTGTGATATGAAAGGATCTATTGCGGCTGCCTTATCGCTGGTACCATATTTTATAAAACAGCAAGCTAATATCGGATTTGTATTGACGCACGATGAAGAAAAGACAGGGCGTGGATGCATAGAGGTCTTGAATGATCGAGATGTAAAAGCATCTTTGGATAAAGCGGCGGGTGTGGTCGTCATGGAGGCGACAGATAGGAAACTGATTGCTCGTCATAAAAATGTTGGTTCTGTATCTTTAACTATGAACGGTAAAGCTGCACATTCTTCAAATCCGGTACTTGGCGTTGACTCTATATTCTATTTAGTTCAAGCGGTAAATATATTTTATTCTACATTAGACGAATATAAAGAAGTTGATTCTTCGTTTGAAGTTCCAACATCTACGGGCATAATTTCTAAAGTGCAAGGAGGGCAGGCGGTAAATGTAGTAGCAGATTCTGCTATGTTAAAATCTTCTGTGCGTTTTATGACGGATAAAGCAAGAGACGTTTTTCTTAATGTGTATTG
>CALXNF010000019.1 GCA_944389685.1 uncultured Alphaproteobacteria bacterium
CGACAGCTAAAAAAAATACCCCATTCGGGGTATTTTATTTCTGGTGGCCCTGGTCGGACTCGAACCGACACTCCTTGCAGAACTTGATTTTGAGTCAAGCGCGTCTACCAATTCCGCCACGGGGCCATAAAGCAACACAACAAATTATTTAGTCGCAGCTTTACGCGCTTCAACCTTTTTTACCAAACGTGCACTACGATTTGCTTTATGTGCAGGTTTTTTTGCAGGTTTTTCCGCTGCGCCAACTTTTTTATTGATGGCTTTCTTGATTGCCGCCATTTCTGGGGTCAAACGAGAAGGAGATTTTGACATAACATAAGCGTCCAAACCGCCGTGTTTAGTCAATGTGCGCAAACCAGCTGTTGAAATACGCAATGAAAAATCACGATTTAAAATATCGCTGTGAAACTTTAATTTTTGCAAATTCGGCAAGAATGTGCGCTTTGTATGACGCTCAGAATGTGATACGTTCATACCAACTTGTGTTTTCTTACCTGTAACTTTACATACACGTGGCATATCATAATCCTTTAATAACTGCGCCATAATTTATAATAAAAATCCCGAAAAGTCAAGCAATGTTTTATTATTTTCTTATGGTTTCATAACCTGTTTATTATATCACAAAAAAATTTTATTTCCACCTGTTATAAAAAATCAACTATTTGATTCCTATACCTTGAAAAAGAGCTTTCTGCTACTATATATAGTGAAAACAAAGGAGATTTATAAACTATGAATCCAGAAGAAATGCAAGAAACGCCAGAACAAGCGATTGCGAAGTATACCACAGACTTCACAAAATTAGCGGCAGACGGTAAACTTGACCCAGTTATCGGACGCGATGATGAAATTCGCCGTACAATACAAGTGTTATCTCGTCGTACAAAAAACAATCCTGTACTAATTGGTAATCCCGGGGTTGGTAAAACCGCGATAGTAGAAGGTCTGGCAGAACGAATCGTATCTGGTGACGTCCCCGAAAATTTATTAAAGAAAAAATTATTATCATTAGACATGGGGGCCTTAATGGCGGGCGCCATGTTTCGCGGCCAATTTGAGGGCAGATTTAAAGCTATATTAAAAGCAGTCAAAGACTCAAACGGTGAAATTATTTTATTTATAGACGAATTACATACTTTGGTCGGCGCAGGTAAAGGCGAAGGCAGTATGGATGCTGGTAATTTATTAAAACCTATGTTAGCACGTGGTGAACTGCACTGCCTTGGGGCAACAACTTTGGATGAATACCGTCAATATATTGAAAAAGACCCTGCCCTAGCGCGTCGTTTTCAACCAGTATATGTTGATGAACCGACAGTCGATGATACCATTTCAATTTTGCGTGGTTTGAAAGAAAAATATGAAGGGCATCATGGTGTTCGTATTTCTGACGCGGCTTTGGTATCAGCAGTACGCTTATCGAACCGCTATATCACAGATAGATTTCTGCCTGATAAAGCAATTGACTTAATCGATGAAGCTGCGGCACGTGTTCGTATTGAAATCGCATCTAAACCAGAAAAGCTGGATGAAATTGACCGTCATTTAATGCAGTTAAAGATCGAGCAGCAAGCATTAAAGAAAGAAAAAGATGAAGATTCTAAGAAACGCTTAAAAGAATTAGAGACAGTTATTAAAGAAACCGAAGCCGAATCTGAAAAATTGACTGCCGAATGGCGCGAAGAGCAAAAAAAGATGCGCGGTTTATCTGATGCGATGGCAGCACTAGATGCCGCCAAAGCGGAAGTGGCAACAGCAATGCGTAACGGAGACTACGAAAAAGCCTCTGCTCTGCAATACGGGAAGATTCCAGAATTGGAAGAAGAAATCCGTAAAATGAACGCGGAATCCAAAGAATATAAGACAGTATTACCAGAACACATCGCAGCAGTTGTCAGCAAGTGGACAGGCGTTCCTGCAGACAAATTAAGCGTTGAAGAACAGTCTAAATTACTTAATATAGAAGACGAATTACGTAAACGAGTTGTCGGTCAAGACCACGCACTAACCGTAATTGCGCGTGCAATTCGCCGCAGTCGTGCGGGTTTGTCTGATCCGCATCGCCCTGCAGGAAGCTTTATGTTCTTGGGGCCAACAGGGGTTGGAAAGACCGAAGTTGCAAAAGCTTTGGCAGAATACTTATTTAATGATGATACTGCTATGACACGTATTGATATGAGTGAATACATGGAGCCTCACTCTGTATCTCGTTTAATCGGCAGTCCTCCGGGGTACGTTGGTTATGAACAAGGCGGTGTTTTAACTGAAAGCGTACGTCGCCGTCCGTATCAAGTATTATTGTTTGATGAAATTGAAAAAGCAAATCCCGATGTGTTTAACGTCTTTTTGCAAATATTAGATGACGGGCGTTTAACAGATGGTCAAGGTCATGTTGTAAACTTTACAAACACAATCATCATTATGACCAGCAACCTGCCAGATATGGAAGCGGTAAAAAGACAATTCCGACCAGAATTCATAAATCGAATTGATGAAATAGTATTCTTTAACCCATTGGGTAAAGATGTAATGGCTGGAATTGTAAAGATACAATTACATAATCTGGAGAAACGTTTGTCAGAGCGTCGCATAAGCTTAGAAGTATCAGATAAAGCAATTAAATGGTTAGGCGAAAATGGCTACGACCCTGTATTTGGGGCGCGTCCTTTAAAACGACTGATTACTTCAGCTGTAGAAGATAAAATTGCGGACTTAATTTTATCTGGCCGCATCGGCGAAGGCAGTACAGTTTATGTCGATGTTCATGGGAAAGAACTTACTGTAAAATAATAAATAAGGTGACAACTGTCACCTTATTTATTTTGTTTTTCCGATAACAAACCTTTTATTCCTAGCAATTTTTTTCATTTGTTCTGTTTCTAAATATATGCTGGATTTATTTGTCATATCAATACGTAAATTATCACCAGACACACAAATATTTTTTGCTTGAACGTTATATTTTGAAAACGCATGTTTTATAGAAGGTAATCTTAAGTGTAAATTCGTATCATATATTAACCACATAGGTTTCGCGGGATAATTCGCATCATTTTCAACAATACCATGTATTGCAAGTATTGTGTCATCACAGAACAATTCTACTTTTGTGTTAATATGCCCTTTTAATAATCTTTCTCCATTAACATATACATCGTTATAGAAACCATTAGGTATTATTTTTCTGTTTTTTATAGTTACTACAACTTTTTTATATTCGATCGGGACAGAAACAGAATCAACTGCAGCTGCCAGTTTTTCACTATCTTGTTTTTGAGGCTTGACCGGAATTTCTTCTTTAATTTTTTCTTCTTTATTATCAATATCGATTGCCGCACCCTTAGATTGACAATTCACCTCCAACAACGACTTAATCAATCGATTCATCTTTTCTATATCAACTTTATCCGATATCTGAATTAACGGACAGGTAAATTCATGACCATCTTTACCAATTATAGAAGTAAACTTTTTTAAAACATCCGCTTTTATCGTTTCTGCAGCGAAAGGAAGACTTACAACCTTCTTAATTTCATTGAACCTAGATACTACTGTATACAGTCTACCGATAAAAATAAATCATGTGTATTTGATACGTAACTTACAGTCTTTAAGCCTGCCTTAGATTCAGTTAAAATTTTTGCTTTTTTCAAATCTATCACATATAAAATATTTGAAAAACCATCCTGTTTCTTACGAACAACAGCAAAGCCCGTTTGTTCGTCAACCAAACACAATTCATAAGGTGCATTAGCCCCCCTTAATAAGTTGAAATTATTTTCACCGTCAAAGAAAAACAATCCGTATTTATTCGCATCTGTAATAGACGAAAACAAAGGTACATTAAAGCCGACAAACTCTTTTTTTATCTTTATTCTTCTTTTCCCGATATTTTTACAATTCCCAAACGTTTTTGTTTCTTTATCATAAGTGACAAAACGTTTTGCAAGCTCATCATTTAGCTCATTTTCTATTGGTAAATTATTTTTTTTACGGTAATTATATGCGCTACGTAAATGAAAATCTTTACGAGTTTTCCAATCTATCTGCTTTTTAGCTATCGTTTTTTTACAAAAGCATCTTTTGAATTTATCATAATTAGGAAATCTTCTTGCCAGTTCCTCGTTCAAATCATCTTCTATTGGTTTTCCCTTTTTTATGCGACTAGTAAAAATAACCCGTAAACTTTTATCGCTTGATTTTGACCAATCTGAATTATTACTTCGCAGATTTCCAAAGCTTTGGGATTCTTTATCATATCCAGGAAAGCGTTTAGCCAATTCTTCATTCAAAGCTTTTTCTATCTGGCGTCCATTTTTTTTACGCTTGTTATATACATTTCTTAATCCGTCATCCCCTGTTTTCGACCAATCTGTCGTTTCACTTCGAGAAACATTGCCAAATGATTTTGTTTCTTTGTTATATCCAGGAAATCTTTTTGCTAATTCCTCGTTTAAAGCATCTTCTATTGGCTCACCCCGTTTTTTACGCCTTAAATAAGTTCCTCTTAAACTCGAATCACTCGATTTTGACCAATCTGATTTTCTTTTCCTGCGGCAATTTTTAGAAGTTTTTTCATACCCTTCCTTAACATTTTTCATATTCAAAGACATAAACGCGCCAAGGAAAAATTCTAAAGCTTTTTTTAAATCGGTGTTTTTTAATAGTTTTTCAACCAATGCTTCTATTAATTCTTTTTCATCTGAAAGCGAAACATCTTTCTTTTTAACCATAATTATTTCTTTTCTTTTTTTACCTCTCTCCCTTAAACCCCATATCCATAATTAATTTTTTTTGTTTTTAAACTGAATATCACGTAACTTTTTGTATTCACCATCTAATGCAACAAGTTCAGCATCCGTCCCTTGTTCCACTATATGTCCGTCTTTTACTACGCAAATTATATCCGCATCCAAAATAGTTGACAAACGATGTGCAATTACAAATGTAGTACGCCCACGCATCAAATCTTTCAATGCCGCTTGTATCAACTTTTCGCTTTGAGTATCCAGCGCAGACGTTGCCTCGTCCAATAATAATATCGGCGAGTCTTTTAATATAGCTCTTGCAATAGCAATTCGCTGTTTTTGTCCGCCAGACAACAAAGCCCCACCTTCACCGACCTTAGATTTATATTTATTAGGGAAGCTAATTATAAAGTCATGTGCATTTGCCGCTTTTGCCGCCGCCTCTACCTGTTCATGGGTAGCGTTAGGCGCGCCATACTTTATATTTTCTTCAATTGTTCCATTGAATAAGAAAACATCTTGTGAAACTTCCGCTATATTTTCTCGCAGCGATTTTAAAGTAAATTTTCGAATATCTGTATTATTGATTTCTATTTTTCCTTTTTGCGGTTCATAAAAGCGTTCAATCAGGTTAAACATCGTAGTTTTTCCGCCGCCAGACGGGCCAACCAACGCACAAACCTTTCCCGCAGGAACCATCAAATTTATATTTTCTAAAACAGGTTCCCCAGGAACATATTGGAAAGAAACTTTATTAAACTTAACTGTCATCTTTCCTGCTTTTAATTCTTTTGCATCTGGTAAGTCTTGAATATCTGGTTTACTGTCCAAGAAGTCAAATAAAACCTCTGCCGCCAATAAACCATGTTGAACGGTATTACTTGTACTCGTTATGCTGCGTGCAGGTTTATAAGCCGCGGTCAAGGCCAGCAAGAATGCTGTAAAATCACCGGTTGTAATGGCACCTGTCACAATGAAGTGCCCCCCTGCAATCAATGCCAGACATAAACCTATTGATATCATCAATTCCAACAACGGTGATTGTAAAGCGAAAGCTTGTGTACCTTTGTAAGAATTAATCATAGATGTATTTAAAACCTCCGCAAACTTTTTTGATTCCGCGTTTTCATTTGCAAAAGCTTGTATTGTTTTCATCCCCTGCAATGTTTGATTTAAATGTTGCGATACATTATTTGCTATTCCAAAAGACTCCCTTGATAATTTACGTCGCCTGCGCATAATCAATACCATAGGTATCATTATAGCAGGTACCAAGAATATTAAAACGGCGCAAAGCTGTGGCGCATAATAAACCATTAACCCAAGCGTCATTATCAAAGTAGCTATTTGCTGAACTGTACTTACTAACGTCCCTGTAACTAAATTTAATACCGCCCCTGCCTGCACACTAAAATAATTCAGATGCTTTCCTATCCCATCGCCATAAAATTTAGCGATGTTCATTTTAACCATATGCTTATAAATTCGCTGCTGTAAATCGGCACTTGCGTTTAGACCAGCCTTTGCCATAAGCAATGATTTCACATAACTAAAAACACCTTTAAAACCAAAAGCGGCAATTACTTGTAAACCGAAGAAGTATATATTTGCCATACTTTTCTGTATGAACGCCTTATCCACTACCTGCTGAACTAGTGTAATGGTATAAGCTTCCGCAGCGGCAGCCAAAACTGTTGCAACGATACCCCAAACTAACCATTTTAATTGCGGTCTTCCGATTTCGCGCCATACACGTGCATACAAAGACCATTTTATGCGACGATTTGTTTCGTCACCTTTAAAAAATTTTTTTATACCTTTTATCATAGCACCCCATTATAAATTGACCGACAAAATGTGTCCAGCAAAAGATTATTAAAGCGTTTTTTCATTTTTAATTTGACAATACAAACAAAAGTGTATAAAATTTGTTGGCTTTAAGAAAAAAGCAAAGTTTTGGGGTCATAGCTCAGTTGGTAGAGCACCTGCTTTGCAAGCAGGGGGTCGTCAGTTCGAGTCTGATTGGCTCCACCAAAATAAATTGCGTTAAAGGGGGTGAATTAACCTATGGTAAAAGTTCTAGTTCGCGACAATAACGTAGAACAGGCTTTACGCGTTGCAAAACGTAAATCTCAGAAAGAAGGTCTGTACCGCGAAATGAAAGAACGTCAGCGTTATGAAAAACCAACAACTAAACGCAAACGTTTGAAAGAAGAAGCTGTTCGCAACGAAAAGAAGCGTCAATCTAAACAGCGAATGGTTTTCGGATTCTAATAAAAAATCTGCCTTTCGGCAGATTTTTCTTTTTCCTTTTTCTTTTCAGAAAATTACGCAACCTTTTTTACGTCACGCAAAATTTCAATAGGTGCTTTTTTACCGGCAACAACGTTCTTATCAATTACAATTTCAGCCAAGTCTTCTTTTTCTGGTGCTTCAAACATCGGTTGCAACAAAAGTTTTTCCAAAATACTGCGTAAACCGCGTGCCCCTGTCT
Source organism: uncultured Alphaproteobacteria bacterium (assembly GCA_944389685.1). Taxonomy (GTDB): domain Bacteria; phylum Pseudomonadota; class Alphaproteobacteria; order Rs-D84; family Rs-D84; genus Enterousia. The sequence goes on from CALXNF010000019.1 coordinate 7,246, forward strand.
TCCGTGCGACCGCCATCTTGGCAATTTCTCGTAAACCATCTTCTTTAATTGTCAATTTAACACCGTCCATTTCTAACATTGCCGCATACTGTTTAACAATCGCATTTTTTGGTTCTGTCAAAATTTTTACCAATGCGTCTTCGTCCAAATCCTGTAAAGTCGTAACTATGGGTAAACGTCCCACTAATTCAGGTATTATACCAAATTTAACTAAATCTTCTGGTTGGACGTCATCTAAATAGTTCTTTGCGTCGCGTTCTTTTTTTGATTGAACCTCGGCACCAAAACCAATTCCAGCACGTTCGTTTTTACGCCCACCGATAATTTTATTTAAACCGTCAAACGCACCGCCACATATAAATAATATTTTACTTGTATCTAATTGGACGGTTGCTTCACCTGGATGCTTACGCCCTGCGCCACCTGCAGGAACGTTTGCGACAGTACCTTCAACCAATTTCAATAAAGCTTGTTGAACGCCTTCACCAGAGACATCTCGGGTTAATGAAGGATTCTCAGATTTACGAGCAATTTTATCAATTTCATCAATATAAATAATACCACGACTTGCACGTTCTACATCGAAATTAGCGTTTTGCAATAAACGCGTTAAAACGCTTTCAACGTCATCACCTACGTACCCTGCCTCGGTCAACGTAGTTGCATCAGCAATTGCGAAAGGGACGTCTAATATACGAGCCAACGTTTGCGCAAATAAAGTCTTACCTGTACCAGTTGGGCCAATCAATAAAACATTAGATTTCTGTATTTCAACCTTAGTATTAATTGCGACGCTATGACGTTTATAATGATTATAAACCGCAACCGATAATGTACGCTTTGCATCGTCTTGCCCGATAATATATTCGTTCAAGAAATTATAAATCTGACGCGGCGTCGGTAATTTAGATGCATCATGACCAACTTCGGTTTTCAAATCATCTGCCATAATATCATTACACAGATTTATACACTCGTCACAAATACAAACGTTTCGACCACTTACTAGTTTTTTTACTTCATAAACGGCCTTTCCACAAAAACTACAAAATTGTGGTGTTGCATTAGATTCTGATTCTTCTGTTGTTTTTATTTTATCGTCGCTCATATCCAATATTCCCCCAAACGTTCAGATAAAACTTATTTACGTTTTAAAATTCCGTCAATCAAACCGAAATCTTTAGCTTCTTCTGGTGTCATCCAATTATCGCGTTCCATAGCGTCGAATAGTTCTTTTTCTTTACGCCCCGTAAATTCGGCCATTTGTTTTATTAATGTCTTCTTATTTTTCTGATATTGCGTCATACGAATTTCCATATCAGTAATCTGACCTTCTGCCCCAGCCAAAGGTTGATGTATCATTATCTGAGTATTAGGTAAAACGAAACGTTTCCCTTTTTCTCCTGCAGCCAATAGTACAGAGCCCATTGAGGCAACCAAACCCATACCTATCGTTGAAACAGGTGATTTTATATATTGCATAGTATCCATAATCGCCCAACCGGCAGACACATCACCCCCAGGGGAATTGATATACACAGAAATTTCTGCATTTGGATTTTCAGACTCCAAAAACAGCAACTGTGCAACAACAGTATTTGCCATACTAGGTTCAATTTGCCCGTTAATCATAACGATACGATCACGTAACAATCTGGAGTAAATATCAAAAGACCGTTCTCCACGCGGTGACTCTTCTATAACAACTGGTATCAAAGCCATAGTACAAAATCCTTATTTTTACAAATAAAACTATATCATACAAAAACCCGATTCGCGAATTTATCATATATATAGTAAGGTTATGAAAAAAAACAAGACATATAAATTTTATGCGACTTTTTTCATATCGCGTTTTACATCGCGAACATATTTGCGCAATTCATCTATAGGAACTAAAGACCCATCACGCTTTTCTGCCGACCAATAATCCCAGCCGTTAAAACTGACGCTATGCTGTAATTTAGCAGCCATTACATGAATAGAAGCCTTTCCATACAAAGTATGCGCCAGCATTCCGTCACGGGTAATCATAACCCTTTCACCTCGTGGACTGACCAAAGTCTGACCGACATAAAGCAAACCTGCCTCTAATAATTCTTTAAAAGCGACTCTGATTTCTGCCCTCTTTGGCGTAGCCACCTCTATATTTGACAAATCTATTGGTTTAACAGCATTTACACGTTCACGTGCAGCAGAAACGTAGTTTTCTTCACGCTCTATACCGATAAAATTACGCCCCAGCTCTTTTGCGGCGGCTGCCGTGGTTCCGCTACCCAAAAATGGGTCAAGAATAACATCACCCTGTTTTGTAGAAGCCAAAATCACCCTACGCAACAAATCCATTGGTTTCTGAGTGTTATGTAAACTTTTTCCGTCGGCCCCTTTTATCCTTTCTTCCCCCAGACATATATTTATATCCCAATCAGAGCGCATTTGCTTTCCACCATTTAATTTCTTCATAGTTTCATAATTAAATGTATATTTTCCCGTTTTCCTAGGCGTAGCCCAAATTAAAGTCTCATGCGCATTTGTAAATCTTGTTCCACGAAAATTCGGCATAGGGTTGGTCTTTACCCATACAATATCATTAAGAATCCAAAAACCTAAATCCTGCAGAATGGCACCTACGCGAAAAATATTATGATAGCTACCTATTACCCACATTGCACCATCTGGTTTTAAAACACGTTTACACTCCGTCAACCAAGCACGCGTAAACGCATCGTATGCTGCCGGACTATCAAAAGCATCCCAAGAGTCACGTACCGCGCGCGCTGCAGTTTGGTCTTCTGGGCGATACAATGTTTTAGTCCCCAACTGCAGATTATAAGGGGAATCTGCAAACACTGCATCTACAGATGCGTCTGGTATTCCACGCATAATTTCGACACAATCCCCAACCAAAATCTTATTTAGATATTCTTCCATCTCTCTCTAGTCTCGAAATACATTTTATCATAAAAAGCCCCCCTAAAAAAGCGGTCCCTACGTAATCTAATAAAAATAAAGTTCTTGATTTTTATAAAAAACGCATTTTTACCTAAAATTCTAAAAATCACTTTCTTCTTTACAGAAAGGGATTTGATTGCTACCGTATGAAGATATGAGATGTCCATATTGTAATTCAACAGACAGTCGGGTAACGGATTCCCGACCAGACACAGAAGACGCCATTATCAGGCGCCGTCGTGTTTGCAACCAATGCGGTGCCAAGTTCACAACGGTTGAACGCGTACAAATGCGCGACCTTATGGTCAGGAAAAACAGCGGAAAGCTGGAGGCGTTTGACCGAGAAAAATTACGTCGTAGTATTAAACTAGCCTGCAGAAATCGCGATGTCGGGGATGAACAAATTGAAAAGTTAGTAACCTCCATCCATCGTCGCCTAGAAACCGAAACCGCAGACGATACAGTTAGTAGTGCAATGGTCGGTCAAATGGTATCTGATTCATTACTAAACCTAGATCCCATTGCATTTGTAAGGTTTGTTTCCGTATACCGCAAGTTTTCGCGTATATCTGATTTTAAAAAGATTCTTGACCAAATACCAGAGGCAGATGAAGGCGCAACAGTATGCAAACTACCTAAAACTTCATTATTTTGAAAACAAACATGAAAAAAATATTCACATTTTTAATAGCAATATTTTTGCCTCTTAGTGCCATTGCGGCGGATTTACCAGACATTGATGTATTATCTGATGCTGACGCAAGTTTATACACGCAAATATTTTTACTTCAATCCGAAGAAGAAATCAGCGCAGCACAGAAATTAGAAAAACAATTAACAGATCCGATTTTAATGAACGAAGTTTTGTATCAGCGCTATATTTCAGACACATACAGAACACGTGGGAAAGAGCTGGTTGCATGGATGGAAAAATATTACGATATGCCGGGAGCAGAACGTATGGCAAAGCTTGCTAAAATCAAGCAAGCATCTGTTCGAAAAGCTTATATTCCGCGAACTATTAGCGGTGGCGCATCAATAGAAACGGCACAATCAGAAACATGGACAGAAAAAAAGTACACAGGGAACACAAATACCAAAATTAATAAATTTAAACGAGCCATACGAAGTGGTGCCACAAAAACAGCCCGATTAATACTAGAAGACCCAACTTTAAAAAAAAGTTTAACCGAATCAGATTATGGACGACTTGCCGGTCGATTATCTTTTATATACTATACCAACGGAGAATTTGAACTTGCAAAGAAATGGGGGTTCGTTGCATCTGACGCAAAATCAGAATATGGCTTATGGGCAATGGGTTTATTATATTTTAAAGAAGAAAAATTCGATGAAAGTGAAAAATATTTCAGCGCAATATTAGATTTAAAACAAATAAACAACGCCAGAAAAACAGAGGCCGCATTCTGGGCAGGACGAGCGGCCGATGCAAACGGTGACAGGACAAACGCAAAAAAATACTGGAAAATAGCAGCGGCACACCCTATGGCGTTTTATGGTGCGCTTGCATCTGTAATGCTTGGCAGTACCCCAAAATATGAATTTTTTGAACAAGATTGTTCTGACGATGATATTGATGCTTTAAGGGAAACTAAATACGGTAAAAAAGCCTTGGCACTTCTTCAAGTAGGTCAGAAAGATAGAGCCGAGTTATATTTAAAATATATGATTACAGCGAAAGTCAGTGACAAAACGTTGCACGCAATAAATTCCATTGCAACTGCTTACGGTTTACCAAGAGTTTCTATTCAAGCATCAAGTTTAGTACAAGACCGTGGCATTCTAGAAATCGATGACAACATTATTTATTCTGCACAATACCCCCTGCCTGACTGGGAACCAATGGGGGGCTGGTCAATAGATAGAGCTTTATTACTTGCAATTACCAAACAAGAAAGTGGGTTTCGCCCCAACGCCAAATCGGGTGCCGGTGCAAATGGATTAATGCAAATTATGCCCAGCACGGCAAAAAAAGTAGCAAAAGAAAATAAAGTAAATATATCTGAAATAGATATGTCAAAACCCGAGCATAATATGTTTTTAGGTCAACAATATATTGTCGACTTATTGGCTCATCAAAATATAAATAATAATATAATAAAAATGTTAGCAGCTTATAACGCTGGTATGGGAACCGTTGATAAAAATAAAAAAAACTTTGAAACATATGACCCTTTATT
>CALXNF010000020.1 GCA_944389685.1 uncultured Alphaproteobacteria bacterium
CTTCATATCCCTCCGTTATCAGCACACCATTTACTTTTACAAGAACGTCAGAAGTCAAAAAAAAGGGGAAATTAAAAACGAAACTTTTCGTTTTCCCGTCTCCAGAATATGTTATTTCATTCATGTCATTCCTTTTGATTATTTAAAAATAAAAAATTCCCGCAACATTGCGGGAATAAAAAAAAAGAACCCCTTATAGGGTCCAAATCTTCGTTTGTAATAATATCATAATTTGATAAAAAAATCAATTATTTTATTTCTTAATAAGAATTTTTACCAACGGTACAAAATCAAATAAGTATAATTTATAACATCTTAAACTACCAGAATCATGTCTTTGCCTATATATAGTCAATATAGGTATCGACCAAAAGGTCAAACGATATGATTTTTCATACCTTGGTCTTTCATGTTGAGACACAGCCAAAGGAACTAAGCTAATCCCCGTACGAAGGGCATTATGATAAATCTGGTCAACAAAAGTTTCTGATGTATATGGGTATAAATACTGCATACCATACAAATTCATTAACGCCTGTTTTTTTACGAATGGCAGCCCACGTTTCAGCATTTCTAATGGCTGCTCATATATACGATGAGAAGGCTCGCCATTTTCCCCGCTAATAAAGGTTGCCATCTTATATCCGTGTCGCAATATCAATTGGGATAAACCAACCTCATATTTTAATACGATTAGCTGTTTATCTGTCTGGGGACAAACCCCCTTTATGAAAGTAGCAAAAAATTCACTTGTCACAACTTCCCGACTTAACCCGACAAACCATGATTGAACTTGGACAGGGGTAAACTTATTGACAAAATCGATCATCCCAGTTAAATCGGCACCGTTGTTCTCTAAACTTATTAATATATTTTTTATATCGTATAAAGGTCCATAAACACTGTCGTTAACCAAATAAACCCAATCATATTTTTTTAATATATGTTTCTTCTCTGCCCACAAATAAGCGCGCTTATAAGAACCGAAATCATATTCACCATGACGCTCTGCCGCTTTATATAAAATATTTGGGATTTCTTCCAGCTTACTTAACTCTGCATTTGAAACCGTATTATCCATTACGAAAATGATATCCCCATACCCAGACAAACAACGCAAATAATGAAGTAAGCTTTCATCAATAACGCCCTGAGGATCATAACCAGCAAATAAAAATAATCTTTTTATTTCCATATCAAATTCCAAATCTGTTCATTTATTAAACTCGGTTCAAATCTATCTAATGATAGCGTAGCATTTTCAATAAACTTCTTCGTGTTTATTTTATTATTATATAAATCGCTCATTATTCCAGATAACTGCTTAACATTACCCACTTCAAACAAAATACCCGCCTTGCCGTCCATTAAAATTTCTCTTGGGCCATACTGACAATCCGAAGCCACACACAAAGTTCCAACAGCCATTGATTCTAACAATACCGTAGGCAGCCCCTCTATCTTCGACGATAAAATCAGTCCCATGGCGCTTTCCATATATCCCAACGGATTTTTTATTGCCCCAGTAAAAACTACATTACCAGAACATGGCAAAGCTGCAACCATTTTTTTTAGTTTTTTTTCTCTTGGTCCCCCACCCACTATTACAAGTCTAACATTGGGTTTTTCATTCTGCAAATAAAAATCATTAAAAGCTAAAATCAGGGTATCCAAATCTTTTTGAAAATTCTCTAGTCTGGATACCTGACAGAAAAATTTTCCGGACAAACGGTTCCCTCTTTGGGCTATTTTTCTTATGGTTGCCCGATCAATCGGATTATAAATTCTTAAAACCCTGTCCTTCAAAGCCGGGAACGTATTTTTGAAATCTTTAACGAAAGCATCCGTTAAACCTATTATTTTATCATACCCACATAAATGCTTATCTATCCCGCAAGCTGTCAAATACTTCACACTACCATGAATCCATGTAATTTTACGCCCCTTAAAAAAAGCCAGTTCTTTAAAAAAGGAAGCATTTTTATAATCAATACAAACGTCAATATCTTCAAAATTCTTTCTTATGTTAATCTGTTTAATTTTTTTATACAGGCTAAAAGAGATTTTCCTTAACTGACGAACCGGGAAAAAATTTGTATATTTTATCATCCCCTCAAAAAAATTTTGCAAAGGATAACATACCCGAAGCTCTATTTCTGGGTGCCCCCTAAACCAGTCAACATATAAAGGTTCTTTAATTTTTGCGTGCGTAATCACGCATATTTTTAAATCCCCTTTTCCGCTTTCAGAAACTTTTTTCAGCATTTCTTCCAAAGTTCTGATAAAAACTGACTCTACACCACCGATTATCATATCAGGTATGCAAAATGCTACGTTCATAACCTCGTCCTATTTTACGGTCATTACCATAACAATCTAACGGTGAATAGTTTGCTATAAAAAAATCCTTGATTCCAGTAATATTTTTAGTACAATTCAAGCCGAACGAACTTCTAACTTTTTGTTCACCGTTAAAATGTTCAAATTTCACAAATTTTACGTCTAAAAATCTTTTTATTGTCATAGCAGAAACTCCTAATTTCTTTGCTATTTTCAACATTGAATAACCTTTTCTAAGCATCTCATATATTGCTTCATGTTTACCGTCTAGTTTATGTTTTTTATTCTTGGTACCAAATGCCCGCCCCAGCTTATACCCCTGAGCCCTACGTAAAGCAAGAGCTTCTTTCGTTCTTTGACTGATTAAATCTCGCTCTATTTCAGCCGACAAACCGAAAGCAAACGCCATAACCTTACTTTGTATATTATCCCCCAACTCATAACCATCTTTTACTGTATAAACATGGGCACCAACTTTCATACAATGCTCTAAAATCCGCATTATCATAAAAAGCTTTCTTCCCAATCTAGACAGCTCAGAACAAATCAAAACGTCCCCAGCCTTTAAACGACGAAGGCAGCCGCCCAAAGCCCGCTCGTTTGGTTCTTTAGTTCCAGAAACACCGGCATCTTCTATGTACTTATCAATAGAAAGCCCAAGTTCTTTGGCTTTAGCTTTTATCCCATATTTTTGATTTTCACAATCTTGTTTATCCGTACTAACACGAATATACCCATATATCATAATTTCCTCCTAATTATCGTGAATCTGGTATAGAAATTATGAAAAAAATCTTATGTGACATAAAAGCAAAAGCCCCGACTTCATATAACATACGCAATATTATTAAGGTCGGGGATGATGACATGAAATTCTTTTTACGCTTGAAATTAACGTTCTTCGGTGTGTTCAGGTCTATCTATTATTAACCAGATCAACCATACCAATGCAGCAATACCAATTATGCTGTATACGATACTGCTTGCGATTGTAGCTGGTCCAAATATAAACGCAACTAGGTCAAAACCAAAGATACCTATCAATCCCCAGTTTAAAGCCCCAATTATTGTCAATGGAATCAACACAAATGTTGTAAGTCCTCTCATCTTTATTCTCCTTTAAAATTTAATTCGTCTTTAAATAA
>CALXNF010000021.1 GCA_944389685.1 uncultured Alphaproteobacteria bacterium
ATTTAAAATATCAGAAATTTGATTTGATATAATTGGTGCCCAACGACCACGCAACATAGATCTAAGAACCAAGCAAACATCCCAAACAATAAATAAACCGGTTATTAATAAAATCGTAGGCAACGAAAAATTAAGAAAGCTTTCCCCAACAGGTGGCGTTTGTTCAAATAAAGCTATAAACCAACGCTGAAAATTTGGGAACAGAACACCATCAGACAGAACCAAAAAAAAGAATATTGCGTATGCTATCATCAGCATCCAATGCCCCCGCATCGCATACTTAAAATAAAAGCCCCACAAAGATTTCGGTAATTTATTTACTATATTTGACATAACTCGCACATATTAAACTTAATACAATTTTTTTCAATAATTTTATTTTACTATTTCATGAAAGATTTCTGCGGGTATGGTACCACCTGTTATTTTAGACGACATAGATGTAAAATCATCTTTCCCCATCCATACGCCTATTACTAAATCTTTCCATGCCCCAACGAACCAAGCATCTCTATTTGCATTACTCGTACCGGTTTTCCCACCCAGAACGCCAACTGCTTCTGCCCGATGCCCAGTGCCGCCAAGTTTTATAACGTTTGCCAATAAATCTGTCATATACTCTACTGTCTGCGGCATTAAAATTTGCAGCGGTTCTGACGGATTACGTTGATATATTATATTACCTTTCGGATCAGTAATTTTAGTTATTGAATACGGTCTTACCGAATAACCATCATTCCAAATAACCGCGTAAATCGTGGTCAAGTCCAACAACGACATTTCTGACGCCCCTAAAACTGTTGAATATTCTCTGCGCAATTGATTCCCCACGCCAAGCCTTCCCGCCATATTTAAAACTGCATCTATACCGAACCTTTCAGTAAGTTTTAATGGAACAGAATTTACAGATTTTGCAAAAGCCGTCGCCAACGTTATATCCCCATAATATCTATTGTTATAATTCTGCGGCGAATAATCACCAATCGTAAACGCCGAGTCATTAACATAAGAATCAGGCGTCATACCATTCTCAAGCGCCACAAGATATACAACCGGTTTAAAAGAACTCCCCGGTTGTCTTAACGCCAAAGCCCTATTAAATTGACTCTCTTGATAATTAGTTCCACCTACCATCGCACGCACAGCACCATCCGTCGTCATAGCCACCGAAGCCCCCTGATATTCACCCACTTTCTGCGGCAATATATCGGCAATACGTTCTTGTAAAGCCATGTCTAGCGTAGTATATACGTACATATCAGATTCAAAAGTCCCTATTGTTGATTCTACTTCATCTAATACGAAGTCTGTCCAATAACGATATATGTTAGTATTTGACGCCGGTGTTGCAGGTGCTAATTCTTTTGCCGCTATGCGGGCTTGGTTTAAAGTTATGTATCCTTGCCTAACCATTTCTTGTAATATTATTCTAGCTCTTGCGATATTTTTATCTGGGTTTGCCAAAGGGCTATACGTAGTTGGGGCTTTCAACATCGCAGCGATTTGCGCGGCTTGGGCAATTGATAATTTATTTGCACTGGTCTGAAACATTACACGTGCGGCCGCATCAATCCCGCGCAACCCACCAACTAAAGATACTCTATTCATATACAAATCTAAAACTTGATTTTTATCAAAACGATTTTCTAACCAATATGATAATATTAGTTCTTGAACTTTTCTTGAAATCTTTTTTTCTCGAGATAAAAAGATATTTTTTGCAGTTTGTTGTGTAATAGAAGAACCACCTGCTGCTATCCTGCCATGAATTAAATTAGACAGCATCGCCCGCGTTATACCGCGAACATCTATCGGCCCATGTTCAAAGAACCTCTTATCTTCAATTGCAACAATTGCCTGCCAAACATACGGCGGTAAAGTCTCAACAGAAACAGGTGTTCCCATTATACGATTTGAAGAACGAATTTCATTACCGTCTTTATCCAAAAAAATTATTGCTGCAGGCCTTGTCTCATGTAATATTGCATCCAACGACGGCATCTGCAAAAAAACTATTACTACATATATTGCTATCGCTACTAAAAGTAGCATGAATAAATCAACGCACCACATAAATATACGCAACCCACGTGATGGGCCTTGTTTTTTCAAAGATTTATCGCCGGTCTTTTTAAAAAACAATTAGAAACTCCTTATCCTTATCTGGAATTATATCATAAACCTCTTGCGTTCTTCCATATTTTAAAACTATAATCGCAAATGTAGAAAAAAGGAAGAGAGATGAGATTTTTACCAAGTTTTATTATTTTGTGTATATGTACGCTGCCCGCTTTTGCTGATAACTACGAATATGCTAGCCAACAACGCGACAATTATCTAGGCGTTCGCTTACACAAAAATGATAATATTGCTTTTAAATTTGAAGCAGAAGATAATCTAAGCACGACTTTACGAGATGACAGATTTGGCGTCGGTTTATATGTTGGGAATCGGTTAACTAATCACGTAAAAATCGAATTTGAAACACTTTATAACAGCGGTAAAGAAAAAAAATATAACAATGATTTTAGTTTTAACATATGGTCTAATATGTTAAACGTATATATATACCAACAAGTTGAAGATGTTGTTGAACCATACTTTGGCTTAGGGGTTGGTGTTTCTGGTTTATGGGGGGATATAAAAGGAATTACTAATTTATCCGATGCAAACGCAGATATGTCATGGGCTGCAATGGTGGGCGTAAATTTTGCTCTTAATACCCGCGTTGATTTAAACCTGGGTTTAAAATATCAAAACTATGGAAATATAAAAATGAATAACGCATCAACAAAAATTGATGCAACAGAATTTTATGTTGGCGCAGCCTATAAATTTGGATTATAAAGGGAACGCCCTAACGGGCGTTTTTTATTTTTCGTTTATAATATTCTCAAAATCATTTTCAGACCAAATCGTAATACCCAATTGTTCAGCCTTAGTCAATTTTGACCCTGCGTCTGAACCAGCTAAAACAATATCTGTCTTAGCGGACACACTGCCTTGAACCTTGGCACCTAACTTTTCCAGAATCTCTTTTGCTTCATCACGAGTATATTTTAATAGTGTACCAGTTAACACGATCTTCTTTCCGACCAACGGCCCTTCTGGGGTAATCTGTGGGCTCTCTTTTTCAATTATATTTATCTGCTTTAATAACTCATCTAATATTTCAGTATTATGTGTATCGGCAAAGAAAGAAACTATCTCGTCCGCCATAACATCCCCAATGCCATCTATCTGTTTTAATTTCCAAAGCGGCGCTGAACGCAATTCAGTTAATTTCCCGAAAGCGCGTGCAAGTATTTTTGCCGTCACTTCACCTACCTCTGGAATCCCAATTGCATATAAAAATCTATGCAATTCTATATTTCTTGCCCTCTCAATAGATGTATTCAAATTAGAAACAGATTTTTCACCAAACCCATCTAACTTTTTTATTTCATCCCCATACTTTGTAATCAAAGTAAATATGTCTGCAGGATTCTTTATCCAACCGCGAGAAATGAATAACTCTAACTGTTTTGTTCCCAAACCTTCTATATCAAAACCTTTACGAGAAACAAAATGTTCCAATTCTCCTATACGCTGCGCCGGACATCCCAAGGTATTTACACAACGACGCGCAACCTGCCCGCTTTCCTGTACCACATTGCCACCACACACTGGACATCTATCAGGAAATATAAACGGCACAGAATTCGACGTTTTTTCAGCGACCCCAACTATCTGCGGGATGACATCACCTGCACGCTGAACGATTATTTTATCGCCAACATTCAAACCTAAACGCGCGATTTCATCCGCATTATGTAACGTAGCACGAGAAACCAAAACCCCACCAATATTTATCGGTTCTAATTCCGCCACAGGGGTCAAAACCCCCGTTCGCCCCACCTGCACAGTAATATCACGCAAAGTCGTAATCCCCCGCGCAGCTGGAAATTTATATGCCACTTCCCAACGAGGGCTATTTGCCCTTGCTCCCATTTTTTCCTGAAGATCAACATTGTTTACTTTTAACACCAGACCATCTATATCAAAAGGTATATCTGCCCGCTTCATCATCACGTCATTATATACCTCTTGTATTTCTTCCATAGAACATACACGCTTTGCCCAATTACCAGTCGTTTTAAATCCCCAAGATTCTAACTTTTCAAAATATTCAGATTGCGTCGACCAATTACGCGCCGATAATTCACCATACGTATAAGCAAAAGCCGACAATTTTCGTGACGCTGTTATTTTTGGATTTAACTGTCGCAAAGACCCTGCTGCCGCATTGCGAGGATTGGCAAAAATTTTTTCTTTTTTTTCTTCTGCAATTGTATTTAAAGCCAAAAAATCAGCCCGCAACATATATACCTCACCGCGAACCTCTATTATTTTTGGGAAATCACCTTTTAATTGCTGTGGGATATCTGGAATCGTACGTAAATTCGCGGTGATGTCTTCTCCTTCTACGCCACTTCCCCTTGTTAAGCCGCGAACCAAACTTCCATTTTCATAGCGTGCCGCATAAGAAACCCCGTCAACTTTCAATTCTATAAAAATATCTTTATCCGTTAACTTATTAAACCAATCAGCAACTTCTGCTTCATTGAAAACATCAGATATAGATAACATCGGGACACTATGGGAAACTGATTTAAGTTTTTCTGACACAGCTGCCCCGACATGCGTAGAAGCTCCATTTTTTGCCAACTCCGGATATTCTGCCTCTATTTCTAAAGCGCGCTTTTTGACCGCATCATAGGTTGCATCGTCAACAATAGGCGCATCGTTTTGATGATATGCAATATCCCATTGGTTTAATTTCTTCATCAAATCGGCGTGTTCCGCCAATATAAATAAATCAGGTATCTTATTCATGCTTAAATTATAAGAAATTCACTGATTTAATACAATGGAAATATCTTCTTTTCTATCAAAATCTTTCGCGCCCTTGAGGGAAGTACATAGCAAAATCTGCCCAACTAGTATTTGTAGCATTCATTATTTTTGCTAAACTTCCAACAGACATCCAATGAGGTTTGCCATCCGCCCCGATACGTTTACTTTTATTCAAAGCAGTTATATCCATACCACTAATCTGGGCTAATCTAGAACAAGAAATGTTATGCGCTGCAGCTAAATTATCTATCGCACGCCAAAACATATGATTAGTCAGCATTTGTTCCTCCCTTGTATCCCCAAGTTTAATGAGATTGCATTCTAATTATGATTGTATTCTTATTAAAAATCAATTCTTTTTTATAAGAAAATATTCGTAATAAAAAAAACCGCCTATTTGACGGTTTTTTTATTAACAAGCTTTATCATTTATTTTTGTTCGTCCAAACCTTTTAACAAAATGTCTTTCATTTCATTCGGCATCATACCTGTTGTAGAATAACCACAATCAACGTGATGAACTTCACCAGTTACGGCACTAGACAAATCACTAAACAAATACAAAGCTGCGCCAGAAACGTCTTCTAATGTCATATTACGACGCAAAGGCGTTGTTTCAGCATTCAAACGTAACATTGCTTTAAACCCACCAACACCAGAAGATGCCAATGTCATAATTGGCCCCGCACTGATCGCATTTACACGGATTTTATCTTTACCAAGATCGGACGCCAAGTAACGAACGCTGCTGTCTAATGCAGATTTTGCAACGCCCATGACGTTATAGTTAGGGACAGACTTTTCACCACCATAATAAGTCAATGCGACGATGCTGCCACCATCTGTCATTAACTTAGACGCACGGCGCGTCAGATCAACTAAAGAATATACAGAAATATCCATAGTATTCTTAAAGTTCTCACGAGTAGTATCTGCATATCGACCTGTCAATTCGTTTTTATCTGAGAAAGCAATAGCATGCAACATACCGTCCAGATGCCCCCATTCTTTTTCGATTGCGCCGAACAAAGCGTCCATCTGTTCATCATTTTGAACGTTGCATTCTTGTACGAACTTTGCGTCAATAGATTCAGCCAATGGGCGAACACGTTTTTCCAGGTTTGGCATGGCATACGGCATAGCGATTTCTGCGCCTTCTTCGTGAGCGCGCTTAGCGATAGCCCAAGCCATGGACCAATCGTTAGCGACCCCAGTAATTAAAATCTTTTTTCCTTTTAATAACATTTTTCTTTCCTCTATGTATTAAGTATTGGACGACAAAAATATAGCACTAAGAGAAAGGAATGGCAACGAATAAAAAAAGACTTGAAATGGGATAAAAAGTATTATAAGATATACGCACGTTATTCGGGCATAGTTCAGTCGGTAGAACAACGGACTGTTAATCCGTATGTCACTGGTTCGAGTCCAGTTGCCCGAGCCAAGATAGACAACCCTTTGTTTCAAGCATTTG
>CALXNF010000022.1 GCA_944389685.1 uncultured Alphaproteobacteria bacterium
AAAAATAAAAATATAACCGCCATAAGGCGGTTAAAATCTCTGGTGGATGTTGAGGGACTCAAACCCCCGACCCTCTCGGTGTAAACGAGATGCTCTAATCAACTGAGCTAAACATCCAAAACAGTGGACGAATGATAAATCATTTTTTTTCACTTGTCCAGTTTTTTTATTCTGGCATCGGCATACCTGCGGTTGCTTCACCCATTACGCGATCAATTAAGTCATCTGCTTTTGATTTCGCATCATTATATGCAGCAGATATTAAAGCTTCCAACCCAGCGGCACCGCGCGACATTACATCTTCACGAATTTTTATGCCCGCTAAATCATATTTTCCTGTCATATCAATTATTACAGCACCTTCTTCCGCTATACCCTTTACGTGCATAGACGCTAACTTTTCCTGCGCTGCCGTCACTTTATCCTGCAAAACACTTGCCTGTGCCATTAATGCTTCCATATCCATTTTTTTCTCCATTAACTATGAACAAGCGCCCCATCAGGAGCGCCCTTTTACATTATTTTTCGATTTCTTTACCCGTTTTCTGATCGATACCAACCATAGACATGCGTGTTTTACCGCGCTTGTCCGCGCCTAAGTACCTTACGAATACTTTATCACCTTCTTTTATCTTGGTATCTTCAATCTTTGCGATTCTTTCACCTGTGATTTCAGAAATATGAACCATAGATTCAAAACCGTTCAAGATTTTTACAAACAAACCGAAATCTTTAATACCAGATACTACGCCCGGGTAAATTACACCGACTTCTGGTTCTGCAACAATATCTTTGATTCGGCTAATTGCCGCTTCTGCGTCTTCTTTTGAAGTCGCCATTATCTTAATTGAACCATCGTCTTCTAGTTCTATTTGAGTATTTGTTTCACGGGTCAAAGCCTGAATAACTGCCCCACCCTTACCTATTACATCACGAACTTTGTCTGGATTAATTTTCATAGTATATGCCTGTGGCGCAAATTCTGACAAATGCTTACGTGGGGCTTTGATTGCTTTTTCAATCTTACCCAAGATATGCATACGTCCTTCTTTTGCCTGTGCCAACGCATGTTCCATAATCTCGAACGTTATAGATGTAATTTTAATATCCATCTGCAATGCTGTGATACCTTGATTCGTACCAGTTACCTTAAAGTCCATATCACCAAGGTGGTCTTCATCGCCTAAGATATCAGTTAAAATCGCGTAATCATCACCTTCTTTAATCAATCCCATTGCAATACCTGCAACTGGACGCTTCAAAGGCACACCACCATCCATCATCGCCAACGTTGCACCACACGTAGTCGCCATAGATGAAGAACCATTAGATTCCAAAATATCTGATACTACGCGGATAACATAGTCAAATTCTGAACGGCTTGGCACCATCGGATGCAAAGCACGCCATGCCAAATTACCATGACCAATTTCACGACGACCTGGTGACTTCAAGCCTTTGCATTCACCAACAGAATAACCAGGGAAGTTATAATTCAAGATAAAATCGCGTTCTTCATCACCATCCAAAGATTCAATTGGCAACGCATCTTTACCACCACCAAGTGTCAAAGATACCAACGCCTGCGTTTCACCACGAGTAAACAACGCAGAACCGTGTGCGCGCGGTAAAACACCTAATTCGATTTCAATCGGACGAACGGTTTTATTATCACGACCATCGATACGTGGTTTGCCCGCCAAAATGTTACCGCGCATGATACGAGCTGTCAGATTTTCAACGACTTCATCTGCCCAAGATTCCAATGTAGATGTCGCTGTTGTTGTTTCTGGGAATAATTCTGGGATACGAGCCTTTGCTTCAGTATGAATATTACCCAATGTTTCCAAGCGGACTAACTTTTCTTTAATTTGTAAAGCAGATTCTACTTCACCAGCAAAAGATTCAAAATCTTTTTCCATTGCAACATATTCTTCAGATTTTTCTTTATTATTCCAACGTTCTTTACCGGCTTTTTCTGCGAATTCATTAATTGCATTGATAACCGTCTGCTGCGCGTCAAAACCAAATTTAACCGCCCCCAACGTTGTTGCTTCGTCCAATTCACCGATTTCTGATTCAACCATCAAAACACCGTCTTTCGTCGCGGCAACAACCAAATCCATTTCAGAATCTTCTGTCATTTTCTTAGAAGGATTCAAAATATATTTACCGTCCATATAACCAACACGTGCCGCACCAATTGGACCGGCAAAAGGCACACCAGACAAAGCCAATGCCGCAGACGACGCAATCATAGCCAAAATATCCGGCTGATTTTTCTTATCATAAGAAAATACCTGCGCGATTATCTGAACTTTGTTTTTAAATGTTTCTGGGAACAATGGACGAATAGGACGATCAATCAAACGCGCAATCAATGTTTCACCCGTTGATGCTTTGCCTTCACGTCTATCACGAGACCCTGGAATACGACCAGCAGACGCAAATTTTTCTTGATAGTCAACTGTTAAAGGGAAGAAATCTTGCCCCTCTACTGCCGTCTTTTCTGCGCAAACAGTCGCCAAGACCATTGTACCACCCATAGTCGCCAAAACAGAACCGTTTGCCTGTTTTGCCATACGACCTGTTTCCAAACGCAGCACTTCGTCACCATACTGTACTTCTACTACAACAGGATTATTCAAGTGCGCTTTTTCATCTTTGTTAAATAAACCAAATAACATATATTTCTCCATTTTTTAGTTCTAATAAATGCGAAGAAAAATCATTCGTTTTTGCATTCCATAAAAATGCAAGAATGAACAATTTCCCCTTCGCACCAGTTGATTATAAAGTATATTTAATTGTTTGCAAATAAAAATAAAAACCGGCAATTGCCGGTTTTTATATTATTTACGCAGACCCAATTTTTTAATCAGTTCTTCGTATTCTGAAACATTACGTTTCTTGATGTACGCCAATAATTTCTTACGACGGTTAACCATCAATAACAGACCACGTTTTGAATGTTCGTCTTTGTGATTATTCTTCATGTGTTCTGTCAAATTGCGAATGCGTTCTGTTAACACTGCAACCTGAGATGCAGCAGAACCACCATTGTCTTTTTCAGTCGTTTTATACGCCTGAATCAATTCGCTCTTTTTTTCTTTTGTAACGGACATTGTTTTTCCTCTTTAGTTTTAAATTGTTCGTTTCGGTCGCAAAACGCCATCCGTAATTACACCAATCCCGATAAAATCGGAACCGCTGTACACACGGCGATAACCGTCTTGCCCACCTGTTTCAATAAACCCACCGTTTTTATACAAAACAGCTTGCTTATCATCCAAATTCTGAACCGGAATGTCCCCCAGTCCAAAATCTGCCGGTTTCAAGAATTCCTTGAAATCTGCATTATTATTAAACAGATTTTCCAAAAAATCAAGTTGTACAGTATCTTTTATTCCGAAACCAACGCTTTCTGTACGTCTTATCATATCAACCGTTCCGACCGTACCGCATAATTTTGCTATATCTCGTGCAACAGAACGAACGTATGTACCACGGCTGCAACGCACACGAAACGTCCAGCTATTTCCATCTATTTCTATCAATTCCAAAGAATCAATATGCACGTGACGAGGTGCAATATCTTCTACTGCCCTGCCCTGACGAGCTAATTCATATGCGCGTTTGCCGTCTATATGTACTGCACTATAAATCGGCGGGATTTGCTCTATATCACCAACCAATTTCGGCAAAATAGATATTACGGTTTCTTTATCAGTAACAATATTCGTACGTTGAATTTCTTTTCCTGTGATATCCAAAGTATCTGTTTCAAAACCAAACTGCAAAGAAAATAAATATTCCTTGACCGTTGGGCGAAATTCTTCAACAAATGGTATCATCTTGGTCGCAGCACCAATTGCAATTGGCAATACCCCTGACGCCATCGGGTCCAGCGTACCAATATGCCCAAATGTCTTTATCCCGAACAAACGAGCAAGCCGCGCACCTGCTGCACGACTAAAAATACCAGACGGTTTATCTAAAATAACCCACCCAAATTCCAAATTAATAACCTTTTACCTTTTTGGTTTTCAAAGTATTTTTAGCAGCTTGCTTTAAAAATTTTGGTAACTCTGCCGCATAATTCCGTTTTTTCGGCCATATCTGTGTTAACGAACCCAGCTCTATTATTGCGTCAACCCTGCTTTTATTAAATCTTATTTCTGCATATTCCCGCCATATTTTATTAGCTCCCGGATTCGGGATTTTATCCATAGGTACTAACGCAAAAATTTCCCCTTTTTCTGTTTCTCTTATAGATTTAGCAACCATAAAACGAGGTCCCCACTTCACGTCAGATTTATAATAAAAACCATTTATTACTACTCCGACTCTATATCCTAATCTAAACTCTGGTAACCCCGTCGATATATTTGTATTTTGGTGAGAACGCATAAAATTAAATTTTTGTAAAAAATTTTTCAAATCGTGCAAACTATAAAATTCTTTATAATGAGGTGTATAAAAAGGGGTTTTGAAAACATAAACACTATTTGCCTGCATATAAAATCCTTTCATCCAAATAAGTTTAATTGCGTCCTAGTATTCTTCTGCTGTGATACTTTTGAATCTTTCTTTTTTTCTTTATTCCCTTCAAGCTTCTGTTCTGTTGGCGCTATGTCTTGACATAAAGTTTCATTATGAGATTCTAAACCAGTTAAAACCTCTTCTGCACGTGCAACTACAGACGACGGCATACCAGCCATTTTGGCCACCTGAATCCCATAAGAACGATTTGCTACACCGGCAACAATTTTATGCATAAATATTATTTCGTTATTATGTTCACGCACGTCTATTGTTAAACAAGTCACATTCTGCAATTGTCCTGCCTCGCACCCAACCAGCGCAGTCAATTCATGGTAATGCGTTGCAAAAAGAGTCCTTGGTTGCAATTCATTTAAATATTCCAAAACCGCCTGTGCTATTGCCATACCATCATAGGTAGATGTACCGCGCCCTATTTCATCAAATATGATGAACGAAGAATGCGTAGCGCGACGCAATATATTTGCGGTTTCACTCATTTCAACCATAAAAGTAGATTGACCGGCAGCCAAATTATCTGACGCCCCAACTCGACTGAACAACTGGTCACAAATACCGATTGTTGCACGTACTGCCGGAACGAAAGCCCCCAAATGCGCCAATACCACCAACAAAGCATTTTGACGCAAATATGTTGATTTACCTGCCATATTCGGTCCAGTCAGCAAAGCAATAGATTTAACATTTAAATTACAATCGTTTTTAACAAAGTTATCACCGCGACTGCGTAAAACAAAATCAATTACAGGGTGGCGACCACCGACTATATCAAACGCGACATCATTTGTTATTTCTGGTCTTACCCAAGAATATTTATCTGCGACAACCGCCAGCGAATACCAAACGTCCAAATCAGCTAGTAATTCCGCAGTAGCCAATAAATCATCTGAAATTTCACGAATTTTATCTATTAATTTAGCAATAATTTCTGCCTCTATGGCGGCGGACTTTTCTGCGGCACTACGTACATCATTATCCAAATCTATAAGTCTAGATGTCGTAAACCGCATATTTCCAGCCATTGTTTGGCGATGAATGAACCCAGCCTCTGGTTTCATCAATGCGTCAGCTTTAGCACTTGGTACTTCTATAAAATATCCAAGAATATTATTATATTTTATTTTTAAGTTATGAACACCCGTTACAGCTGCATATTCTGCCTGCATACCAGCAATTGTTTCTTTTGCACCGTGCGCCAAACCTCGCATATGGTCTAACGATACATCAAAACCTGACCGAATCACATCACCATCACGAAAGAACGTCGGTAATTCATCACTTAATGCAGAGCTTAATTCTAGTGCTAATTCATCATGAGAATTTATTTTAGAAAAACGTTCGTTAAAATCTGCATCCAAACGATTTCCCAACATTTTTGCATTCGGTAATTCTATTAAGAAATCTGCAATATGTCGCATATCACGTGGGGTACCTCGCCCCGACAATAATCTTGATAAACTACGACCGACGTCCGGTACAGATGCCAGTGCTGTAGAAACAGCCCCCATAACATCTGTATTAATTAGTAAATGCCCAATATGATTTTGACGGCGTTTTATTTCATCTATATCGCCAGACAAAGTCCGCAAATAAGCCCTTAATTTACGAGCACCAGCCGCAGTCTTTGTGTTATCTAAAACGTCTGTTAAACAAACACCGCCTTCGTTTATAGGTGCATCAATTTCCAAACTTTTCCAAGTAGCAGAGTCTATTAATAATTGTTTCCCGTTTTTATATACGTATGGTGACCGAAAAGTAATGGCTGCACCACGTTGAGTATTAAATAAATACCCTGCCAACAGCCTGATCGCACTATCGTAACTACTTACAGTTTCATCTGCCGTTTTTACAGCCCCACCAAAAACGCTAGAAACAATGGTATCTATATCGGCACGTCGATATAACTTTTCATATACAGGCGTGGTTTTAAACACGTCACGCAAATGCATAATCGTTTCATTTTCCGCCAAATTTTCTGGATATATTATTTCAGCAGGGTTAATTCTAACTAAATCATCAATCACATCTGCAGTTTTACCGACAAAAAATTCACCTGTAGAAATATCGCAACCAGCAATATCAAACATACCGTCACCTGTCATAACGACGGATATAAGAAAATTAGAATTTTTCGGCGTTAATAAATTTTCATCTGTAAGCGTACCAGGCGTTAAAACACGAATAATTTTTCTATCAATAAACTTATGCCCACGCGCTTTCGCTTCTGCTGGCGTCTCCATCTGTTCAACTAAGGCCACACGAAAACCGGCACGAACCAATCGACCGAAATAATTATCCGCCGCGTGCCAAGGGATTCCGCACATTGGTATGTTTTCTCCCTCGCCATCTGTACCACGCTGCGTTAAAACCAAACCTAAATTTTTACTTATAATTTTCGCGTCATCAAAAAACGCCTCATAAAAATCACCTAAACGAAACATCAACAGCGCATCAGGATTTTCTTCCTTCATGTTGACGTATTGTTGCATAACAGGTGTTAACTTACTTTTTTCCGCCACGGTACAATCCATTATGCTTGTGCAGGAGTAACTTTTAAAGTCTCTATTTTCAATTCTGCTTCTTTAAGTAATTGTTCACAATAAGCTTTTAACTTAATTCCTTGTTCATACGCAGCAACCGCATCTGCCAAAGGTAAATCACCAGATTCCATTTTTTTAACCAAATCAGTTAATTGCTTATAAGCTTCTTCAAAAGATAATTTCTGTTCGTCCATAAATAACCCTTTTATAACATAGAAAACATACAAAATAAAACCATAAAAGGCAAAGATTTTTTAACAATAAAAACCGCTAAAAAGCGGTTTTTATTTTGCAGGTGCGATTATAATTGATTTCGTTCTTTCATCTGGTTTTGATTTTGCTTCCATCACCCCTTTATCACCAACCAATTCCATAATTCTAGCAAATAATTCAGGCACCGCATCCTTACCACGAGCCAAAACTTTCTTAGACCCACGCGTCATCACAGCAATTTTTACCTTATTTCCTTCACCTAAGAATTCAAAAACCTTCTTCATTTTGATATTAAGATCATTTTCTTCGATGAAAGGTTTTACCCAAACTTCTTTAAGCTCTATGCTTTTTTGTTTTTTTCGCGCTTCAGACGCACGTTTTTTCTGTTCATATTTAAACTTACCAAAATCCATTATCTTCGCAATGGTTTGGTCGCCATTTGTGCTAATTTCAACAAGATCAAGCCCTTCATCTGCCGCCCTCTGTATAGCCTGCGACGTCGGCATAACGCCTAAATTTTGACCTGTTGAACTAATTACCTGAACCGATTTAGCAAAAATTCGGTTATTTATGCGCGGGCCCGTATCCCGGCGATTATCACGGTTAAAAGATGTTTTAATTGTAGGCTCCTTTAAAAGGTTATGACGCAATTATTATCTATTTGCTAGCGCTTTTCAACAAATTTTGAACTAATTGTAATGCGATCCACGCTTCTCTTTTCGCAGCAGGTTTCAGTA
>CALXNF010000023.1 GCA_944389685.1 uncultured Alphaproteobacteria bacterium
GATATCGCAGATACAGGAAATATCATGCCACCGAAGACAACTTGGTTTGAACCTAAATTACGTAGTGGTTTGGTCATTCATAAACTGTCATAAAATATCCCCCAACGGGGTATATTTTATTTAATTGAATCGCGACATTTTTTAGTATATATGCAATATGCATTACTATGATAAAAAATACCCATATTTTAATTACCCGTTTTGCGAAACGGACGGTTCTGCTTGGCTTATGTATTCTATTCCTGTTATAGAATTAGTTAACATTTATAAATCTTATTACCATAGAAAACCAAATTCTTTTTTTGATTGCGGCGCAGCAATTGGAGAATTAGTTCGCCAGGCAGACAATTTAGGGTTGGACGCCCATGGTATTGATGTAAAAAAATATCCCTTAGCAATGCATCTTTTTAAAAAATATGAAAAGTATTTCGATTCGCAAAGGATACAAATAAAAAACATACTTGACTGTGAACCAATTAAATCGGACATCGCATATTGCAACGGAACCTTGACATATATGAATGAACAAAATTTACCGTTGGTTTTAAATAAATTCAAAAAAGTAGGCATTTTAATTGCGATACATAACAATACGGCACACTACCCCAAACTGCCAAGACCCGATAATTAAAACCGCACAAATAATATTTGTGCGGTATTTTTCCCCCTTTCATATAAACTATTTCGCAAAGAAACGATTATAAACTTTTTCGTTAATCTTTATCGGATATTCACGAATTAAGAAAGCATTGTAATCGTCCATAATTTCCTTATTTACCATGCTTTCTAATTCTTTACGTAAGTCACCCATTTTTTTATCGTCTATTTTTGGAGCAATATCTTTTTCAACGTGCAAAACATAGAACGCCCCCTGCCCGTTTACAATAGAATTATTCCCTATTTCTGAATTAAACGCCGCATTTAAAACATCCAAAGGTGCCCCAGACGTACGCGTCACAGATATAGTCTTTTTTTCTGCCAAGTTTCCTTTCTGATTTAAATCAACCAGCAATTCGTTTGCACGGACATAAGCCTGTTTACGTTGTTCCGCTGTTTTCCAAGCCGAAACCAAATCCTTTTTTATAGTTTCATAATCAGCATTATGTTCCGGAATAATTTTATCTACTCTAACGATAACAAAACCCTTTTTAGTTTCTATCAATTCGCTTTCCAAGCCTTCTTCCATAGAGAAAACACGACTCATCATGTTGTCATTTAAAATTTCATCAACGGGTCTATTTCCGGCATCAAAAGTTCCTAATGAAACATACCTAGCATTATGACGTGACGCGGCGGTTTCCATCGTCTCGCCAGCAATGATATCATCTTCCACTTTAATGGCTTTTTCATAGGCCTCATCATAACTATCTGGTTGCTCCATTTCTGCTGGAATCAAAACATATGAAACAACGCGCTGTTCAGGTACCATATGCGGGTTTTGTTCATAAAACAAACGCAATTGTTCTTCTGTTGGCGTTCCTACATCAAAATCAGCAAATTTAACCGTTGCAAAGTCTATCTGACGTTGTCCATAACGAGCATCATAAACAGCCTTGGCTACAAAATCGGGGACCTCAACAGGTACAGACATAGCCCCCAAAACATACCCACGCAAAACTTGCCTACGAAGAACGTCCGCAAAAGCAGCCTCACTGTAACCACTATTAGCTAAAACATTATCAAACATATATGTAGAAAACTGTCCGTCTATTTGAAATTCCGGAAAACTACGAATTTCACGGGCAATTTGCGCATCAGATATGACGAAACCTAAATCTTTAGCCCTATTATCTGTCATCGCCTGCGTTGTTAATGTTGACATGACTTGATTATCCAAAGCCTGTGTTAACACAGGGTCCGCATACGTTGCACGTTGTTGTTCACGTGTCATTGCCCCCAATTGACGATTTTTTTCCAAACTAAATTGTTGCATTGTGATTTCTGCGTTCCCGACACGAACCAATGTGGTATCACCGGCCACGCTACCGAAAATCCATTCTGCAACACCCCAACCAACGAACGAAAAAGCCAGAATTCCAATAAGAATTTTTGCCAATGGTTTATCCGCCGCATTACGTAAATATTCTAGCATTTAATCCCCTTTTGCGATACCATAGCAGAACGATAGCGAAAAAATCAATCAAAATAAAGGGGAAATACAATGAAAATTATTGCTGGAAATTGGAAAATGAATGGAACCCGTGAAAAATTAAAAGATATGATAACTGCTTTGCAAAACGTAGACACAGAAAATAAAATGATTTTGTGTGTTCCTTATACAATGTTATCAATAGAAAGCGGCAAAGCATCATTAGGTGCCCAAGACGTAAGTACCCACGATCACGGGGCATATACAGGGGAAGTTTCAGCTCAGATGATTGCTGAGGCGGGTGCAAAATATGTGATTGTCGGCCACAGCGAACGCCGTCAGTATCACAATGAAACAAATGATATTGTACGCCAGAAAGCGGAAGCTGCTTTATCTGCTGGCTTAACACCTATTGTATGTGTTGGTGAAACAATGGATGAAAAACAAGCCGGCAAAACAATGGAAATCATAGAATCCGGTGTTCGCGAATCTATACCGAATGATATAGATAAAGCCGTCATCGTTGCTTATGAACCCCGCTGGGCAATCGGAGCCGGTCTAACACCTACGACAGAAGAAATTGCGGAAGCACATAAATTAATAGCAGATACATTGACCTCTATGGGACTAGCCGGAACACCTGTTTTATATGGTGCCAGTGTAAAAGGTTCTAATGCATCCGAAATTATGTCTATTCCGAACGTCGATGGCGTATTAGTTGGTGGCGCCTCCTTGAAACCGGATGATTTCATACCTATAATAACTAGCGTAAAATAAATCTATAGTAAAACTATGGGGCGTAATTCAACGCCCCATAACAGTAAACGAGTGTTAACATGGAAGAAAAAGAAGTAAAAATAGACGAAGTTTCTCTTTCTGATGCTGAAAAAGAGGTTTCTTCAACAGAAGATACAGCAAATTCTGATGTCAAGGCAGATGAAACTGAAAAACTAAAATCAGAAATTACCGACCTTACCGATAAATATTTACGCCTAGCTGCAGAATTAGAAAACACGCGTCGTCGTGCCGCAATAGATATAGAATCTAATGCAAGAAACCGAGCAATGTCTGTTGCGAAAAAATTTTTACCTGTTATGGATGCAATAGAAGCAGCAAAAAAACATTCTCCAGAAGATGAAGGTATAAAATCAATGGCAAAAGCTATGGAAGATGCATTTGCTCAAATTGGCATAACAAAGATAGAAGCAGTCGGTCAAATTATGAACCCACAATTTCATAATGCAATCCAAGTAATTGAGGTTCCTTCTGAAGAAGGCGCAAAAAACGTTCCTAATACAATCATAGAAGAATTGCAACCTGGCTATATGTTTGGTGATACGGTTATGCGAACTGCGATGGTTATTGTAAGTAAATAAAAAAATAACGCGCCCTTAATGACGCGTTATTTTTTTATTTTGTCTTACCCTGCATTTGTGACCTAATTTCTCGCAAAAATAAATTTAAATTATTTTCTTCGAAAAAATTCGCCCCGACATCTATGCTCTCTATAAAATCTTTTTTAGCTTGATTATTAACTACCTCGGCTTTAGGTACCCGCAAAGCTTTACGAGGGTCATAAAAATACCTACTATTATGTGTCCTTACGTTTATTCCATTTCTACGCAGCAAATATTGTGCTAAATAAAGATGCGCAGGTGCTTTTGGGAAATAATAATAATAATTTCTGCCGTTACTAGCATTTAAAAACAAAGAATCCATGCCTATCTGAGATAAAATCTTAGCATCTTGTTCTGGATTCGAAAACTTACTGCTATATGCAGGCGCGAAATAATCTTTTATAACTTCAATAAACTTCATTTTTAACCCCATTTTTTTGTTTTTGTCAACTTATATTATAATAAAAAAAATTTTTATCAAGAAAATAAAAACACCCCAAGAAAATCAACTGGGGTGTATGCCGGACAAAATCTTCATTAAATTCCCAAACGGTGACTTAACTTCATCATAAAGATGGATTCATTACCGAACTCGTCTGTATTATTTGGGTTTACACGATATATAAAACCAATCGCCCCATCTGTAAATTCACCGAAATTATGACGATAAGCCCCAGAGAACCTAACTTCTCGGCGTTCTGGGCGCAAACTTAGGCTTTCTATATGCATATCCGTAATGGACAAATCATACTTACCATCACCCAAATCAACGATTTCATAATCTGCATATGGATATTGCAACGTTCCACCGTTAATGGTTAATGGTTGCGCCATACTGAAACTGAAATTACCCGCATCAACACCAAACGCAAACGCGTTAGAATTAATGTCAGAAATTCCCAATATAAACTGCCCTTCTGCATCTGTTGTCGTTCTTGCAAAAGTTGACCGTAATTTCATAGTAAGATTTTCAATCGGGCTATAACGGAATTCGGTATCAACATACATTGTTTTGCCATTACCCATATCCAACAACCCGCCAGTCTGCGCACCTAATAGAGTATCCGTTTCATATGCAGCACCGACAGACGCAGAAAAGCCGAATTTATCACCTTGCCAATTTACATCTGATTGTGCACCTTGCATCATACCCAAACGCGCCGGTAAATATTGAGAAGCCAAAGTCGGGTCATTATCCAACATAGATTCATCTGTAATTGCACCGGAATAGGCGCGCCCACCCAAAGACCAGCGCCCCATATTATACAAAATGTCAGAAGAAACAACATTTGACGCCATACCCAAAATCGGATTAGACATACCATCAAACCTTGATGCACCGTCTGTAAAATGACGTTGATAATCTGCTGCAAAAGTCCAATTACCAGACGTGTAATCCAAACGCATATTGTCTAAACCGTTCAAATTATCAGCATAGGCTTTTTCAGACATAGACATTGAAAAACCGAAATTACCAAACTGTGTGCGATCGGGTGCCTCATTACGAGTTTTGAACTCACCTAATACATCCCCCATATACAAACCGCGCTTACTTGACGCTCCCAGCGCAAATTCGTTTTTCCAAACACGGGGCAAAGACATATCGCCATTTACACTTTCTAATATATCATAAAATGGTGCACTAATCGTAGCAGTTGACGGACTAAATGCTGATGACGCACGGAATATTGTATTAGAAGCAGAGCGCCAATACGCATTACCATTTGCAGATACAATATTAGAACCATCATAGAAATAAATCTTTTTACCTGGCGTCATTGCACGTTCAAGATTTATCATTCCATAACCATAAACTTCTGCAAAAGCATCTAAATAAGCCTGCCCTGTTAATTGATCTGCATGATAATCAGGCGGCAATGAATACATACTTTTAAGATACGTAACCAAAGTATCAACAGTAAATGCGGTACTAGAATCATTAGTTCCCAAATAAGGTCCATCAGCCGTCAATGCCATTAAGGTAAATATACTTCCGCTATCCTTAGTTAAATAAGGGAAAGCACTGCTTAAAGCGGTAACGGCACCAGCAGCAGACGCAGTTGCCATTTCTGCCGTTGGACCGGCTGCAGAGAAACACCAAGGATCAACGCCATTTATCCCAAGTCCAGCAATCCCACATTTGCGAGACATATATTGATTACCATCACTGTCTTTCCACATAGATAAGTACAATGGGCCAAAATCGCTTCCTGTACCGTTTCCATAATCAGAGATACTATCAGCAGCAGAAGTTCCTTTAGAATTCTGAACGGCAACAACAGTCATAAATAAATGGTCTAAATTATCGTATATAGCCGGTGCATAATTTTCAAACGTGGCATCCAAAACAGCCAAAGACTTTCCTTCACCCAATCCATAATTAAACTCACCTGCTGGCATTATCAAAATAGGCATACCAGCAACATAATTACCAAACAAAGCATTTGCATACTGCCCTTGCGTTTTCGGGTCATCTGAATTTTTTTCATAATAATCATTAACAAGATTTATAAATGCCGTTAATTCATTTCCATCAGATAAAGCAATATATGATTCCACCCCGTCCATTGATAAGTACGAAGAATCCCTTGAATTCGGGTTAAGAACGGTAACGGCAATTGAAGATAGACCATTTGTATCACCAATACTATATATTTTTGGCATATTATACAAAGCTTCAAACGTTTTTATATCTATATCTTGCAATTCTTTCTGCGCATATATGTTATTATTATCAATTACATAAACGCCATCAACTGTTGTCCCCCCCTTTGTGTTAACATAATAATAACCATCTGTTCCCTGATAAATAGCAATATCAGAAACATCATCGCAATTTTCTCCAGTACACGTACCTTTTAATAAAGTACTGCCTGCAGCTATTTTATACGTTGTATCATTTATAGTAATTGTTGGGTTAGTAACGCCGGCATCATCCAGCGCAGAAGATATTGCATATGTAACACCATTTAAAGTTATTGTATCTCCTGTATTGATTACACCGGCTGTACCAACCGCAGCAGAATCCGTTAAAGTTCCGACAACGGCACCTTCTGTTGGATTTTCAACATCAACCCAACCTTGACCATTGCCTGTTCTATATATAGCCAACTGACTGTTTGGTGCGAAACCATATAAATCACCATACGCACGTTCACCGGCCTCCCAACCAGCAACAATCTTTGCCAACGAAGAATCTACGACAGTGGCAAAAGGATTCATTGCTGTTCCACTGCCAGATAAATCAAACAAACCTGCCCCCCCCATACTTTCCAATTCACTACCTAAATTACCACCAGTCGGGTTATTATAATTTGCATATTTATCAACGCTGCCCGTATTAGCAGTTTCTGCAGTAGAACTAGCCCATTCTATTCCGGAAGAACTACGAGTTGCAGATCCAACGGGATTTACACCGTTTGCCGTAACCAAAGCCGTAAGGAAAGGTTTTCCCCCACCAGTTGTATTCAATACTTTCTGTGGATTATTATTTGCGTCACGAAAAGTATACTGACCCATATATCCGTTTGCAAAAGAAGAATACCCATGCATTATTAACAAATAATTTTGCATAGAACTTGGCAAACCATCTACATCATAATTATTCGTAGTCTGTTCTGTTGGTCTAAAATAATTAAAATCTGCTTCTCTGATACCACCCGCACTTGGATCCCATTGAGCTAAGTTAGATTGATACGCGGCAGTACTATAAGCAATCTCGCCACTAGAAGTAAAATAAGCAGGTCCTACAGGGATTGGCACTCCAGCCGTTGCTGTTCCATCATCAGAACCACTTCCACCTTGACCGGGACGATCACCACCAGAAGAACTACTTTCATTTTCATTTCCAGGGTCTAACCAATCAGTTAATAAAAAAAGTCCACCTACAACAACGGCGGCACCCGCCGCCGCCAAAGATATTGTCTGGGCGGACGACAATCCGCTGAATAAGCCGCCACTACTTTGCGGCGTAGTTCGAGACTCGTACTGTCTTATCTGCCTATCACATTGTGACGCATCCGCACCATACATTTGCAAAATCTGCGCCGCCCGAACGTCATTATTCATCAATGCCGTACAAACCAAAGATAGTCCTGTACTATCTACATAATTTACGTTTGCACCGTTATTTATCAAAGCTTGAACCTGTTGTATATCTGCATTTTTTGCAGCAGATAACAGCTGCGCAGCAATCATAAATTCATTATTCGTGGTCGTCGCAGCAAACGAACCTGCAGGAATTAAAAACAAAGCAAGCAGTAATAATCTGATATATTTCATTAACAATTCTCTCTATGCGAATTATTTTAACATACATCTAAATTATATGTCTAGAAAAAACTTTTTAAAAAAGCCCCAAGAAATAATCTTGGGGCAACAAACAATAAATTTTACCTTTAACGAGTACGGTAATATCTTTTTTGAGTTTTTACAACAACTCTACTATATGCAGAAGCAGAAACATCTTTTTGTTGTTTCAAACCATCTACTTCATTTCTTAACGAATCTATAACAAACTGATTATCATTTATATTTAATGTACCACCGTTATTAACAATGATATTTCCATCATTAACAGAATGATCTAGTGTTATAGAAGTCTCACTATTATTTTGAGATTCATTATGGACAATTATGTTTTTATTGTTTTTTGAACCATCAACAAGATTGATATCAGTTGCATTTTTACCCGAATTTACCGGCTGAGGCGTAATTTTATTTTTAACCGGATTTTGACGAGCCGGCGTAGGAGTCACTTTTTTATTACCCTTTTTAGAATCTTGGCAATCTTTCAAACCCTTTTTATAAAAATCCGTTGAATCACGCCACATTTCAACAGAATCACGCAACGCACGATTTTTTGCACCAACTTCTTTAACCAAATTTTTTGCTTCAATAATTTCTTTAAGCACATCATCGTTGTTCTGTTCTGAAACATCCTGAGAACAACCTTTAGTAAACAAAAACGCCCCAGCAACAATTACAAGAATCCCTGTACTGGCACCAATTATTCTTTTCCAATTCATTTCAAATACCTTTATTTGCTATTTACATATAAGCACTGTAGGACAAAAGATATATTTTGTCAAATAAAAAAGTAAAATATTTTTATATATCGAAATACTTATTTTCTCTTTGCAGAATTTTTGTTTTTTGATATACTTTTATGAAAGAGAGAAATGAAAAAAAGCAGCATATTTTTTATAGCCTGTTTTATCACTTGTCCAAACATAGTTTTTGGGGCAACTTGTTCGCAAATGAATCTGACGAGATGTTTGGATTCAGTATGTGCAATAAACATATCTTCAAATCCGGCTGCCAGGTGTCAATATTGCGGGACCGCAAGTGCTGGAACCCCGTCTGCATCTTCTGGGATGCAAAGCTTATCTTTAGGTCAATCGGCAAAATATACTTTAACAGAAAAAGAATTAAAAAATGCACCCAGTGATCCTGGTCAACGATACATATGGGCAACCAAACAATGCATAGAAAAAGTTTCTGGTTGTACTGCCGAAGACGTTTCTGACGTATACGATGAATTAATTGAACAATCTTGTAAAGCGGCTGGGGTCAGTGCACAAATGACGGCAACAATAGCCAATGCAAATAAACAAACCGCAAGCGAAACAAGTTGTTTATCGACGATTCGCGCATGTATGATTGAAGATAAAAGATGTGGTGCAGATTATAGTTCGTGCGAAGACGACGCGAGTTTTAATAACTTTTTCTCTGCCTGCAGTGTAGAAGCTGTTGGCTGTGGGGATTTCATAGCAACAATAAGAACAAATTTAACTACAGCAAGAGATACAGCAATAAATAACGCGGAAGCATTAGTTGAAAGTATTGTAAAAAATTATCAAACCAGCCGAGAACAAAAGTTATATTCTGCACAAGAATCGTGTAAAGATAACAAAGCATTAAACGATTGCATAGAAACGATCTGTGAACGAAGCATGCCCTATAAATGTGCAACCGGTCATGAATCAGAACGAGCAACGGCCAATCAGTTTTGTAAGTTTTACGAAACGGCATGTGAATTACTTTGATGATAAAGAAAATGATAAGGAAGCAAAAAAACTTTTTTAAAAATAAAAACATCACTCGTTGCGTGATATGTGCATCGCTCATTACATTGTACTCATTTGTCGCTGATGCTGCTGTTGTGTCACGCAGTTCAACATCTACCTCCAGACCTACAGTAACGTCTTCTACCAGAGTGACTGGGCGCATGCCAACGGCCAGTGTAAATTTACCTACGACAACAGATACGGTTGAAGAAACAACAGAAGAATCAGAACCCGTTGAAGAAGAAATCATCATTGAAAACAAAGCAAATCAATTTGATACAGTTTTATCCACATCAAGTGAAACGTCAACCGATTCATCTGCAGAAAACCTTGCCGAACTGATTCGACAACAGCGCACAGAATTAAACGCTCAGGCAGCTATAAATACGGCAAACACAAACGTAAAATCAGGTAATGGTAACGCTTGCGACAAGGGGCTACGCAGCTGTATGCAAGAAAAGTGCGGCGAAGATTTTACTGAATGTAAGGGCGATACGGATACAACTTGGGGTAATAAAATGGAATCTTGTCGTCGTGATTTAGATTGCAGTGGCAGAGAATATACATTATTTGCGGCGGAAATAAAAGCGGACAGAGATATAAATGCGCAACTAGCAGCCTATAATGCAGTAATTAATTGTGGGAACCAATACAACAACTGCATAATGACAGAATGCACGGAAACATTTAGCAAATGCCTTGGAAAATCGGCTGGTGATGCAGCAATTGCGAAATGTAAAACAATTGCCAATAATTGTATAGAACAAGATAGTGGGCTTGCTTCACGAGCGATGCAATTGTTTGCGGAATTACGTCAAACGGCAGAAAAACAAGTACAAGAAGACGAAAAGCGATTATATGAACTACGCGATCAAATGAGTCAACAGTGTGATACCTTAGGGGCAATGTTTGATGAACGCACGTTTAGTTGTGTATATACTGTAAACTTCTATGCCGGTGAAGATTCAACTTTATATGCTTCTAAAAAATTATATGCAGGCGACGTATTCAATTGCACGCCTAATTGGTTTGGTATAGACGTAACAACATTTATGGAAAACGCGTATCGCTTAACAAGGGCACAAACGTCTGCATCTGCATCTTTACTTGGTTCTGGTTTAGGGGTTGCCGCAGGTGCAATAACATCAGGTGCAATAAATAGAGCCATAGATCGTCAAAAAGCAGAAAACGCATTAAACGACGCAAAAGAAGAATACGAAGATACATATGGGGACCAATCTAAAGAAGAAGACACAGACAAACAAAAAACAAACACAGAAAAGCAAGAAGAAAAAGACACTTCAAGAGCTTCTCAAGACGAACTGAAAAAACGATGCGAAGCCAATGGAGGAACTTGGGAAAACAACTTCTGTAGCGAACCAGAATGTCCTGAAGGTGAATTTTATGATGATTTTACTGGCGAATGTAAAAAAGATACATCTATACCATCTGATGAAAGAGAAAGTCGTTGTGCCGTTGCGGGCGGCATGTGGGACAATAATACCTTAACTTGTATATGTTCTAATGGGGGGACTTTCAATACGACAACTGGTATTTGTGAATGTGGCGAAGGACTTAAATTAGAAAACGGAAAATGTGTATTAGATTTAAAAATAGACATTCCTGGTGGAAATACCTCTAGTCTAAAACCTCGAGGTCTTTCGTCAAGGTAAAACATGAAAAAATATTTAATAAGTATTTTAGCAATTTTTTCTGTATTACCAACAATGGCTATTGCTAATGTAACCGTTTCTGGACTGGTCACAGATGAGGAAGGAGAACCTTTTCCTGGAGCGGCAATAAAAGTAGTAGGAACAACAAAGGGCGTTTCTGCCGATATGGACGGTTTCTTTACCATAGAGAATCTTTCCGAAAATCAAAAAATTGAAATCTCGGTCTTAGGTTATGAACCTCAAACCATTCCAGCTACTGCCGGTCAAAATCTAAAAATAACCTTACTCCCTAAAGACACCGCCATTAAGGAAGCGATTATCAGCGCAAAAGCACCTAAAGACTGTGAACCCGGAAAAAATGAAAAAGAAGTCGTAAAAGACCCGCAAACTCAAAAATGTTATGTAGTTTCATGTATTTCTGACAGATACAAATTAATAAATGAACAAACAGCCTACAGAAATCAAAAATTAATATCCTTTAATTCTGATGATGAAATTTGTGACGACAATGTTTGCACCAGCATTACAGTTGGAACGGAATGTGAGGATCAAAATGGAAAAAATTGTACTCCAGAAAATAACTCAAATATAAAAACTGCGAAATACAAATGGGACGATAAAAATAATCAACTAATATGCGAAATAAAAGAATGCAATAATGGCTATTTACCAAATGATGAAGGTACAGCATGCGAAGTAAGCGAAGGTCCCTGTTCTGAAACCCAAGTAAAAACGATTGAACACGCTACAGCAGGCGAACTAAAAAAGAAAATATGCTATGCAACTGCCTGTGAAAATGGCTATGAACCTGTAAAAGGAAAATGCGTAGCAATATCTGGGAATTGCAAAAACATGCCTAAAAATGCTGTATCAGCACATCGCGAATGGGATTCTTCAGCAAATACGGAAGTATGTATTGTAGACGAATGCAAAGACAACTTCCGCGTAAGCGACGACCAAAAATCTTGCGTTTCCACATTATCAAAAGAAGATTCTGAAGCGAAGATAAAAGAGTTGCAAGAGAATGCGGATGCAATGAAGGCAAAAGAACAATCTACGGCGAATAAACTTTTAGGTGCAGCAAGTATGGGGTCTATGGGAATTGGTGGTA
>CALXNF010000024.1 GCA_944389685.1 uncultured Alphaproteobacteria bacterium
GAACCAACACTGACGGAGTCAGAGTCCGGAGTTCTACCATTAAACTATGCCCCAATGCGGGCTTCATTATATATTGTACTTTTCTGTTTTGCAATTAATTTTTTATCTGCGTTTAGACTAAAATACCTAAGAAAAAACAATTATTTTTATTGAATCTTTGTATACCTATGCTACGCTTAAAAATAGGAAGGTTCGGTATTAAAAGGAGATTCTATGTGCTCAGTTAAGCGTTTCGTTAATATGTTTAATTATTTAGGTGTTCTATCAATTTTTCTGGCGTTTCCTGCTTTTGCGGCTGAACAGATTGTTGTTGCCGATGGGGAAACATATAATATGACAGAAGACAGCTATGAAAATTATCAGAATGAATCTTTAAATGGCGGTGTTGTCACAGTTAGCGGAACGTTAAATGTTACCGATACAACAACTTTTACAAATAACGAAGGTTTAAATGGCGGTGTTATTTATAACGAAGGAATTGCATCAATTACAACAAAAAGCGGGAACTCTTTGTTTGGTGCGAATACTTCAGACAGTGGGGGCGCAATTTATAATGCAGATACAGGGGTTATTAACGAAATTTCGCATGCGCTTTTCCAACGGAATCAAAGTGATAGTGGTGGTGCAATTAATAACGCCAATAATACAGGGAGCGTTGGTGGCGGGGTAATTAATAAAATTACAAACGCTTCTTTTATCGAAAATTCTGTCGGACAAAATCAAGGTGGGGCAATTAATAATCAGGGAAGTATAGGTACTATTGAAACAGTTGCTTTTGTAAGTAATATGGCGGGCAATGGCGGGGCAATTAATAACAATGCGCTGGGAAAAATTGGTACAATTAGCGCAACATTTAATTCAAATAAAGCTCTTTCTGGCGATTTAAAGCAGGGCGGCGCCATCGCAAACTATGGTACTATCGAATCGATTACCGATTCGGTTTTCAATAGCAATAGAGCCGGAAGTTTAGGCGGTGCAATTTATAACAGTTCTACTGGGAATATAACGTTTAATGGTACGAATTCTTTTACTGGGAATTTTGCAGATGGTGCCGCTAATGACATTTATAATGAAGGTCAGATTGTTATAGCTGATGGTACTACGACAATAGGTGGCGGAATTTCTGGTAACGGTTCGTTGTCCATTAGCAATGGGGCAACCTTAAGCATCGGGTCAACAACTTTAGAGCAGGGAACCTTGAATTTGGACGGTATATTGTCTGCATCGATAGTAAATCAAGATGCTTTTGGAAAAATTAAAGTCGGGACAATTAATATCGGAGAAACAGGAAAGTTTGATTTAATGTTAGGGGCTGCAGGAAGTTACGACTTTGGTACTTCAATAGGAATTGATAATCTCGTTTATAATGATTCTATATATAATGTTGCTGTTAATGGCACAAATATCATAGTAGAAACGAAATCTGTTGACAGTATAGTTAATGATACTGGGCTTTCTTCTGATGCTGCAATTGCATTAGTAGGGTTAGCAAATAGTTCTAATTATTCTATGAATATTGCTTCTTTAAATGCTCAATCTGCTTTATTGGCGGGAAATGAGGCTTATGTTGAAAGCGAAGCGGCAAAGCTACGTTCTGAAAGTTTACCGGTAATTCAATCTGTCGGAACAACAATTCAGAATCAAATTTTCTCTTTGGTTTCATCAAGTCGATTAGGTAAAGTGATTAGCAATGATGAAAGTTTTGTCGGGGCAGATTATGGTATATGGGTAAAAGGTTTAAAAAACAGAATCAAATATTCTGATAAATTTACAGGAAATGCGGACGGGGTTTCTGTTGGTTTTGATACTTTGATAAAAAATAAATATGCGATTGGTGTCGGTTTTGCATATGATATGTTGAATGTAAATTCTAATACCAGAGAAACAGAAATTACAAGTAACAGCTTTTTCTTATATGGTCAATATAAACCTTCAAATTGGTATATAAATGCGGTGCTTAATTATTCAATGGCTAGCTATGAAGAAATGGCAACTGCTTTTGGAATCATTGTAGACCCAGAATATGATGTGGATTATTTCGGCGGGCAAATTATGACCGGGTATGATTTTGCTTATGGATTTACACCAGAAATTGGTATGCGTTATCTTCATATAGCTCAAGAAAATTATGAAAATGGTTTTGCTAATATAGAGGGACAAGATACAAATTATGTGACAGGCATCGCAGGACTTAAATACTCTTTCCCTTTAGAGTTAGAGGGGCGCTTAAAGCTTTTTCCGGAAATGCGTGCAGCAGTTACGTACGATTTTATTGCTGACGACGCAACAACCACAATAATGGTCCCCGGTGGAGTTTCTTATATAGCCAATGGTGAACGTTTATCCGAACTTGGAGGAGAATTTGGCCTTGGAGTCAGTGCAATATATAATGAATGGCAAATTTCTTTAAACTATGATTTAGATCTAAGAGAAGATTATACTTCTCAGACTGGGAGTTTACAGTTTAAGTATCGCTTTTAAAAAAGATTCCGAATTTTCGGAATCTTTTTATTCTTTAAAGTATATCTTTCTTTGTGACTTAGAAACTGATTCCATTGAGTCAAATATTTTTGAAGCAGAAGAAGCGTCAGTTGGGCTTTTGTCTGAAGAAGACATATAATCTGCCCCATTTAATACGATTATACGGCTTGGTAAAATACCCTTATCATCGCACTCAATATAGTATTTCGCTAAATCGTAATATTTCCCATAACATTTACCGTTTTCTGTTGCTACATAACCGTATTCAGCTAGTTCTTTACATGTAGGTTCTGTGCCATTGGTAATTTCACCGTTTTCTAGATATTCATCTTCATTTTTATTAACGGATATTTCATCTAATATCCCATTACACCAAACGCGAATGTATTCCCCGTTTACAGATGCCATAGAGCCGTTGTTTTTCGTTTTTCGTGCACCAAAGCAGTCCCCATTTAATACATTCGTATCAAAATCATTGTCTATACCGGTTTTTTTAGATATTGCATTACGAGACATAGCTACGGGTTCTTTGCCACCAGTTGTTAACGCTTCTGGACAGATAAGCTTCATCCCCCAGCATTTTGTATCTGAATCCCATAATTCGTTGTCATAACCCATACCCATAGTTGTATAACATTTGGTTGGATCTAATTTACAAACGGTTGGTTGTTCCCACCAATGTAATGTTGCACCGAAAACATTTGGCGCAAAACTTAAACAGAAAATCGAAAATGTTAATATTTTTTTCATTTTATTCTCTTTTTTAAGTTTAACAAAATTCTTTTTTTTAGGCAAGCTCCATAATTTTTAAAGTCCCAGTGTTGCCGTGGATACGCTTTCTTTATCGGCGCAATAACCCCATTTTGTATTTGCGCCAGTTTCATCATAGAAATATTTGAATAATTTATGCCCCGCTTTATTTTGATCTTCTTCTTCATTTGTTGTGCTCCATTGGGCATCGATCCATGTACCACCAAGGCGATCACATTCGTTAGATAATTCTTTTGCCATATTAACGCGTATTTCATCCATAACCATATTAACATCTTCTAATACATTTATAGGTATTATCTTTATACCTGTTGTAATCGCGTCATAGTCAGAAGGTCTTACACATACTTGTGTTGCATATTTAACCATTTTTTGGTATAAACTTCCGGCATAATCATCGCCACAATAAGTATCTGTCTCTTCTCCAATTTCACCGCCTTGCGGACCTTTTGTCCCACCGGGGCAGAAAGAATCGGATGGACAAACTAGGCACGCATTTTTTACTTTTGGTATCCCATCGTATTCCCATTCATTGCGGTCATTCTGACTGGCCATATAGTATCCTACTTTGCAAGATGTATATTTTTTATCTTCAAGGCAGACGTATCCCTTAGAAGGAGTTGTATTGCCTGACGTCGTAGAGTTTGAAGAATTCCACTGTAATTGATTGCAATAATAATTTGATGCATAAATTGCATCACCTGGTGCATATACGCGGCAAGCATAAGGATATGCATGTAAGCTATCATTGCTGGGGACTTTGCAAGTGTCTTGGGCAAATGCTTCTAGCAATGAACGGCACTCTGCTGCAATTTTTTGATCGGTCAAATCGTGCATTGCAGAAAGCAATAGCTCCAAACCGTTCCCATTAGGATCGCCGTATAAATTACTGCATGCATATAGCTTTTCTTGGCATAATTCTTCTGATAGCTCAAGACGAGAACCTAATAATAGTTCTTCTTTTACGTTACTAAAGTCTTTAAGTGATTCACTTTGTTCATCATAACAAGCGTTTACTACATCTAAACATTCATTTTTTACAGTACGAATTTTTTCTTGCTGACCTTGATAAATTTCTACAATTGCTTGACGTACAAATTCGTCCCAAACTTCGTCTGCAATATCGCGGCATGTTTCTAGTCCCCGTTCCGCATAGATACGCTTATTGTTTAATTCGGCGACAATTAAACGATTCGTGGCATTAGTAAGTACGTCCCCATCTAAAGATATTTGATTACCTAGTTGATAAAAACTTGATGTATAAATAGGTTCGCCTGTATCTCTGTTTAGGTAAAGGCCTGTTATGTCTAAACAGTGTACGTAATCTGTACCGCATGCAGTTTCTGCGGTTATATCTTTTCTAACCTGTGCAATACAGTCATTTATTGACGTAGAATTATGAGCATTATAATTTTCTAAACGAGCCAGATTCATTTCTCTTTCTGTTTCTCTAATACTGCTGTTCGCTTGAACAAGTTTACTGTCTAAGGCATTTAATAAAGCAGAGCAATCGTTTTCAATATACATACCGTAAGCAGAAATTACCATATTTAATGTTGAAGAAGATGGACACTGATCTGAAATTAGATCAACGCATTGGGAATGAACGGCATTGTATAAGGCTTCACCAGTTAAATTTGCAATATTTTGACCAGATGCTAAATCTGTCGTCGCCCAAATTTGATTTATATCACCAGCAATATCTAATGTTCCCAATGTTGATAGCGCTTGGTTTTTTGATGATGATAACACTTCTTTTATTCCAGCTAGTTTTTGTGATGATGCGGATGTATCTTCTTTGATTGCTAATTCACCTTCACTAGCACTTAGCATGGCGTTAACTTCTTCTGCGGTTTTGGGTATTACTTCTATGTTTAAATCCTTGAAGTCTTGTAATTGGTCAGACGTTTGATAAAGCGCACGTTCGCGTTCTTGAATGTCAGTTAATCTAGAAGAACATACACAACGTCTATAAGTATCATTTGCTGTCGCACAAAATTGATCCATACAAGTAAAATAAGCATTACGACAAGTGTTATATCCCGTCCCAAACGTATTTGTTGTTGTAGATGACGCAAGGGTTGTTGCCCTTGCGGTGCGTGCA
The DNA here is from genome assembly GCA_944389685.1 of uncultured Alphaproteobacteria bacterium. Taxonomy (GTDB): domain Bacteria; phylum Pseudomonadota; class Alphaproteobacteria; order Rs-D84; family Rs-D84; genus Enterousia. The sequence continues at coordinate 5,357 of CALXNF010000024.1, forward strand.
GATGGTATACTTACAGCACTTCGTGCGGAAGATGTTGAGCTACGAACAATGGTATTATTTGCGGTTGTGGTCCGAGCAGAAGTTTTTGTTGCCAAATTTTTTGAATTAGTTGCCGATCTTGCAGTCGTACTTTGTTGTATCGAAGTAGAGTTTCGTGCAGACGTTTCAGAATTTGTCGTGCGGTTAATCGTATTCGTTGAGCTGTCTCGAGCTGTTGATATACTGCTTCTTGTAAGAGTTTGATTTGATATTTGAGGAACTGTGTTTGTCCGCGTGGTTGTTCGTGCAATTACTGCATTTGTGTCAGATGAAGTTGATTGTTGACGGTCTATAGAATTTGTGCTACGAACGGCAGCCTCGACATTCGCGATGCCGATGCAACACGTGATAATAAAGAATAATATATTCCTCATACTTCTTATATTTATATAATGATAACAAAAATATATTTTTATGGAAAGTGATATTTGATTATTTCTTTTAAGATTTTATTAATAAAAACCCGCAATAGCGGGTACAGAATTAATTATTTTCTAAAGACGCATCATTTGAACTTCGTGTACGTTCAACAAATGTTATGCGACCTTTGTCTAAGTCATATGGTGTCATTTCCACGCGAACCTTTTCACCTACGTTAACCCATATACGTGCTTTACGCATTTTTCCGCATACAGTTGCCAGAATTTCGTGACCATTTTCTAGTTTAACGCGAAACATTGTATTAGGTAACTTATCTTCAACAACACCGCTAAAAACAATTACGTCATCTTTTGCCATTTATTATCCTATGTATTTACTTAAATTTTTTTCGCTGGTTATGATATTCTTTTACAGAAAAAAAAGCAAGATGTTTTTATCTGCTTGCACATGACGGCATCATTTGATAAAATTATATGTAAATATATAGTAGGGTGGGACGTATGAAATTAAGATTTTTATTGGGTTTGTTATGTATTTTCCCTGGAATTACAATGGCAGCAACTCGTGGTGATTCTACTGTTCGTGTTGGGGTCAGTCGAATGTCTCAGGCTGGGTTGCGTTCTGTAAATATGTCTCCGAATTTAACAGGGGCCTCTATGCCCACGCTAAATATAAATCCTGGTGGAACGACAAATAGTGGTGGCGGTAGTAATTCCGGTACGGATGATACAGGTTCTGGTAATAACAATTCTTCTGAAAATTCTGGTACTAGTACGCAAAGTTGTAGAGAGGCTTATCGGGCTTGTATGGATGAGTTTTGCTTGTTGGACGAATCTGAGGGAAGTCGTTGCGCTTGTTCTTCAAACATAAATCAGTCAAAGTCCCTGATACAAGAAATTCAAGATATTCAAGAAGAGGCGGATAAGCTTTATACAGAGGGGGTTGAACGTGAACAGCTTGGGGCCCAAGCGCGATTAGTTTTTGGTGAAAGTGAAGAAGCAAAGAAAAGTTCGCGGATTTCAGGAATAAGTTTTGCAGATTGGATAAATAGTGGCAATACAGAGGAAACGGCTAGTTTGGGGGCGGATAGTGATATTGGTGATCCTTTGTATTATATGGCTGCAGAATAGAGTGCAGATAGGATTGAAGCTTGGGGTGATGATGCACACATGGAACAAGTTTTATATGCGCGTCAAATCGTGCAAGATTGTAAAAATTTTGAATCTTATTTGAAAGATCAGAAAGCGATTGCGGAATCAAATAAACGTACCGCAGAGTCCGCAGTGCATCAGGCGCGTTTAGAAATGTTAGGTACTACTAATAAGTATAATAGAGGTGAGTGTTTGTTGGCGTATCGTTCTTGTATTGCAGACAAGGGTGGGTGCGGCGTAAATTTTGAAAATTGTTTAGATGCAGATTTGTTGTCTCGTCGTGCAAATGCGTGCGAGAATGTTCTGGATCAGTGTATGGCTGTGCGAGAATATGTTTTGTCAGATTGGGAAGACGAAGCGGAAAGCATTTTGGTTGAAGCCGCAAAATATGCAGATAGGTATGCCAGGTCTACGTGTTTGGCGAGGATTCAGTTGTGCTTAGAAGATAGCTGCTCTACGGAAACGAATTCTGCATGTTTGTCTGATTTAAATGTTGCTGCTGGTATTTGTCCGGTTATTGACGAATGCGAAGAAATGATACCTGGAATAAAAACTGTAATAAATGATAAATTGGGCTATTTGCGTACACAATTCTGCCAGAATGATGTGGATCAATGTCTTCGTGATAGGTGTGGTGAAAACTTTACTGCGCCTGAGTGTGTTGGTAAAAGTGCGTATGAGATAGCGGCTTTATGTCCACAAAGCATGTTCCCGTCCTGCAAGACGGAAACTCAGTTTGATATCATCGTTCAGGCAGCTATGTTGCAAATGGATTATCAGATGTTGCAAGGCTGTTTGAACTACTTTAGTGAACAGCTTGGGGCAGTATGCGGTACGGATATGTCTTGCTTAACCACGGATACAAAAATTACTTCTTTGGTTGCCATACCTGAAACAGAAGAAGAATTGGCTGCTTTGCGTGAAACGGTTCGGTCAAATACAGAAAATGCCGTCGACGAATTCTTTAAGCAATTTGAAAAAGATAAAACTGTTGCTGCATGTCAAGACAGTCAAAAACCGGCGGATCGTAAAAGTTTGGGTGATAGCGTATTTAATAGCGCAAAGATGATTGCTCAAATTAGTGCTGAAAACCGTGCGATGAGAGAATTAGAATCAAAAATCGCTGAACTTTCTCGTCAGCAAGATTTAGAAGAAGCCGAAGAAAATTGTTATGCGTTGTATAAGGTTGAAACACCTGATAAGTCAAGTAAGAATTATAGTTATATTCGCAGTGTTGTATTCGAACCAGCGTTTCGTAATTGTCATGTCTGTCGTATGCAGCAGGTTTGTGAAACTGGCGGGCAGTCTAAAGGTTCTGCAGGATTGCAGGGGGCAGCTGGTGGTTTAGCTGCGGGTGCCTCTGCGGGTACTATGGTAACACCGGGCTGGGGAACCGCAATTGGTGCGGTTGTCGGAGCTGTTGGTGGTTATTTTGTTGGTAGTAGTGCCGGTGGTGAACAAGAGTTCTGTCAAGAAATTGAAAGTTGCGAAGACGTAAATATGTAAGAATAGGGATGTTTAGCAAGGTTCTGGCTTTATTAGGAGAGAAATAAATATGAAAACTAAAGCAATTATTATTTCCTTGGTTAGTGTTTTTGCCTTGGTTACTGTTGTAGATTCTTATGCTTTGACGACTTCTAAAAATAATAGTCGTCAGTCAGCTATACAACTAGGAACGACTGTCAGAACTAAAGTTGAAGCAACGGGGTTATATGATCAGGCGTGTTATGATGCTTATTTTGGTTGTATGGATCAGTTTTGCATAACAGATAATGCAAGCGGCGGCGCGTGTAATTGTAGTGATACTGTAAAAGAATATGATAAAGAATTAGAAGAAATTCAAGATATATTGACTGAGGCAAATCGGTTGCGTACGGAAGAAGTTGAACGTGTTAAGGCCGGTGCAGATGCAGATATCATTTTTACTGGCGAGCGTCGCTATGACGAAGATGGCAATATTTTGGCAGAAGGTGAATTAACAGAAGCAGAACAAAAAGCGAAAAAGCGTGCCGATTTATTGGCTTTGTTCAATACGAATTTGTATGAAGATGTGTTTGCAGACCAAAGTACGCTAAATATGGCGGACTTAACAGGAAAAGAATTATATGATGCGGCAAATAATTTGTGTTTGAATCAGGTCCCAGATTCTTGTGCTGGTGATATAGCTTTCTTGCAACAATTATATTCGCGACAGATTACATCTGACTGCTTAGGGTATAAGAATTCTTTGGCGCAGCAAAGAACTAATGCAGAGAATGAGCTTGCCGCTGCAGAAGGTGAAGTTCGTACAGCTTTACAAGAAAGTTTTGAAAGCGCAAATAAATATGATCTTGGACAATGTATGGTAGAGTTTAAAAAATGCATGCAGACAGATGATGCTTGTGGCGAGGATTGGGAAAATTGTGTTGCAACAATCGCTATGGAAAATATGCAAAACAATACGGCGGAAAGCACGGCGGGAACCACTGTCGAAACAGTTGATACTTATGATATAACAACTTCCACAATGAATATCTTAAATACTAAACGTCCAATTTGCGAGAATGTTTTAGATCAGTGTGTCGCAGTACGTGATATGGTGTGGCCGAACTTTTTAAAGGAAGCGGCGCCAACAATAAAAGTTGCAGAAAGTAAAGCAGAATCAAAATTTAGACAATCTTGTTTGACCAATATTTCTAACTGTATACAGACGGCTTGTCGTGATGATATCGCAGGAAAGGGTGTCGCAACAATGGATGCGTGCTTGTCCAGACCTGATATGGCGCGCAGTTTCTGTAAAGTAGAAATTGATCCGTGTGAACGTATGGAACCGCTTATTTGGGGGTATGTAACTGATAAGCTTGCGGCTATGCGCGTTGATGCCTGTACGCAGGAGGTAAAAGATTGCTTTACCGCGGATACTCGTTGCGGTGCAAATTTTGAAAACTGTATTGGTATGGATTATGACTATATTCATGATATATGTCCGATAGACAGCTTGGTTGTATGTAAAGCGAATAATCCTAATTTCTCGATGGACGATTTAGACAGTATGCTTATGGGTTTATATTTGAATATTGATAATTCTATGATGGAACAATGTCAAATTTTGGTTGAACAAAAGATGGCTGAGGTTTGTGGTGGTACAACAGATTGTAACCGCTTTGCTTCAGATGATACTATTGGGACGGGATCTTTGCGCTCTCAAAAGGATGGTTCTGTTTATCGTGTAACTGGTATGATTTCCTTTGGCAGCATAAAGATGGGCGAAGCAAATGGTCAGACGAAAATAGATGATGGTAATGGTGGAACAATAACCCTGGAACCGGGAGAAATTGGAATCTCTGAGTATTTAGCAAAGGTAAAAGAAAATAATGCTAGTGTCGCAAATGCAGATGGTATCATTTCTTCGATAGAGGAAGAGCTAAATAATATTGCAGGTACTATTAACAGAACAATTGATATGATAGAAAGTGATCCAGAAATTCAATTCTGTGTTAATGGACGTGATTTATCACAGATAACAGGGGAAAAAGGTGCGATGACAACTGGTCGTTTTCCAAATCTGTTAAATCAGATAAAGATGCAAATAGCAGTTGCTGCCTTGCGTCAGGCACAGGATAATTATAATGATAAGCTAAATACGGAAATTGCAGAAGCAACAAAGAATGCATCTGTAGATTTAGCTCAATATATGTGCCAAATGTTGCCGTATAACAATGGATCTGTTTTAGGTGGAGATACTATTGAGTCTACGCCTTTGACTAAACCCTATTCGATTAGTTATGATGTTAGCTCAGGAATTGATAGCGATGTTCTGGCGATGGCGTCAGGTCATTCGGCTTCAGCTGTTGCAGGAAATGCGAGTTTAAGTTCTGACCCAGTTTCTTCGGAGACCGCCGATGTTATTAACTCTATTACAGGATTGGTAACAGGTACAGGAGTTGTAAATACATTGTTGGGAGGAAACAACAGAGTAAAAATAGATTTGCCAAGCGGAACTCGTGAGATGTGGTCTATTTTCAGCAGAGAAACGCGTACATGTCATTATTGTACGTCTACAGTTACAAAGTCTTGTACGTCTGTAAATAAAAAAGGATTTTTAGGAATTGGCGCTAAAAATGAGTTAAATTGTACAGAATCTGAGCCTGTTGAGAAGTGTGAAGACATTGTTATGTAATAAAAAACCGCGAAAGCGGTTTTTTTTATTCTTAATAAATTCCTAGACATTTTATTACATAAATGTGATATTATTAAACGAGGTATAAATAAAAAAGGGGTAAAGCATGAAAAAAATTTCTATTTTTACTGTTGCTGGGATGTTGTTGGTGGGTTCTGCTAATGCCGGTTTCCAATCTGATGCGCCAATGCCTAAAAATAACATGGGCGGATTTGTAGGTGGAAGTGAAACAATTGTCACCGTAAAACAGGTAAAGGAAATGCGTGATGATGTTCCTGTTGTTGTTCAAGGAAATATTGTTCAACGTATGGGAGATGAAAAATACCTGTTTGAAGATAAGACTGGTTCTATAACAGTTGAAATAGATGACGAAGACTGGCGCGGACAAACAGTTACGCCTTCTGATACTGTAAAATTATATGGCGAAGTAGATGCTGGTTTGTTCAAGACAGAAATTGATGTTGATTACGTTGAAAAAATGTAATTAGAAATAAATAAAAAAAAACGCGCTAAAATAAGCGCGTTTTTTTATCTGTTGGTAAGTTGTAATTCTATACGACGATTTTGTTGTAAACTTTGCGCGTCTGTACCAAGTACAATAGGGTGCAAATCGCCAAAACCGCTAGGTACCAATCTACGGCGAGATACCCCATCTTTTGCCAGTTCTGTGGCGACAGCGTTCGCACGTAACAATGATAATTCCATATTATTAGAATATCCGCGTGTTCCTGGAACAACCTTTTGTCTATCTGTATGACCGTCAACGCGAATTATCCAATCTATGTCGCTTGGTATTTTCGCTTCCAAATCTTTTATCACATTTGCAATCAAACGTAATTGATTCTTGCCTTCTGGTGATAAAGTATATGAACCGCTGCTGAATAGAATGTCACTTGATATTATAAAACGGTCACCTTCTGCCTGTATGAATTTATCGTCACCTAAGGCATCTTTTATTGCTTTATAAAATGCGGATTGATATTGCGCGACATTATTCAATTCCGCTACTTTATCTGCCAGTGCCTTATTTAGTCGAGTTGACATTTCAACGTATTGAATGTCTTTTTGATTAGATTCTTCTTCTGCTGCATCTAAGGCCGCTTGTAATTTATTTAATTGTTCTGATAATGCCGCACGCTGAGCAGACATTTCTTCTTGTAAATTACGACGTTCTTGTTCTAATTCTGCGGTACGTTGTTTATCTAAGTTTGCCTGATTTAACTGATTGGTTAAATCTGCAACTTGTGCTTGTAAATCTTGCCCTTGTGCCTGCAATTCAGAAACTTTGGATTCGTAATCTGCAATTAATTCTTCTATTCCAACGTCAACACGTTCTAGTTCATTGGTTAGTTTATCATTATTTGCAGATAGGTTTTCTAATTCGGCGCGTGCCAACACAAGTAATCTTTTTGCTTCCTCTTCATCCGCTGTCATTTGCACGATTCGTTGTGCTTGTTCTTCATTCGTGCGCTTTAAATCTGCAACTGTTTTTGCGCCTGTATCTTTATTAAATACACTGGTCGTCGTCCATAAAAATACAAAAACTATAAGTAAGAATATAAGTATTATTACTAGGTTTGAGAACAAGTCTACAAATGCTGGCCACGTATTTGTCTTTTCTCGAAATCTTATATTTAACATGTTTCCCCTCTCGCTTGATTTGTTTTTAGTCAGGCAATTTCTGAAATCGTTTGCTTCAATTCGTTTACGCTTTTTGTTAAATCTTTCGTTACATCATTTATTTGCGGTAATACAGTTGTTATGGTATCCGTTGTTGCCACGCTTGTATGGGCAGAAAGATAATCTTCCAATTTTCTAAAAATACTATTCTGCGCCAATTGTACTTGTAGTCCAAGAAAGCCGATTGTTAAACTGCCGGCCAATCCCATCAATGAACTTGTAAATGCGGTTGCCATTCCAGATAGCGGGCGCGTTAAACCATTTTGCATGGTAATTAATACCGATTCGTCTGCAAAGTTTAAACTGCTAATTAAATGGGCAAAACCACCAACTGTGACAATCAATCCCCAGAAAGTTCCAAGTAATCCCAAAAATATCAAAGTATTCGTTATGTATCTTATAGATTCACGAGAATCTTCGAAACGTAGCAATATTATATCTAATAAACCATTTAGCGTCGTTGCAGATATCCGAACAGGGCGTGAACGTAATATTAAAGCAACGGGGCGTAATAAGCGGGGCGGCAGCTGCGCATTTTTTTTACCCGCAAAATAGGCGTGCGCCCATTTATATTCAGGTAGTAATTGAAACATTTCAAAGAAACATAAGCCTATGCCAAATAAAGTTGTCCCGATAATTATGCCGTTTAAAAGTATGTTTGCCGTGGCAATTTGTAAAAAAGGATCATAAAACAAAATTAGAACCGCAGCTAAAAAAGCTGTAAAAAGTGCCATTCGATTTAAGGCGCGATGAAACTGATTTGTCATATGGTCTCTCTTCTTTGTTATTATGATGATAGTAAATTTTATGAAATCAAGTCAATAGGGATTATCGTTTTGTTTTTTATTAAAAAGTATGTCGTTATTGATTAATTTTTCGTTGTTTGATATAATTACACTAATAAGAAAGATTGGCTTTAGGATATCGATAAATATCGGTGGGATAGGGGTTAATGCAAAAATTTATAATAATATTTTTATTTTGCTTTTTTTCTATGCCAACTATGGCGGCGGTATTATTAACCGGTAAAGTCAAATCAGAAGTTCCAAGTGTTTTAGTATATGAGGGTTTTACTATCGAATATGCAGATCTTTGCAGAGAAACTGGTGTTTGGGAATATTATGTGGATAAGTCTAATGATTATAGAATATATGCAGCCTACAAGTATGGGGAGGGAGAAGCGACTTCCATTATGCCGCAACAAAAATGTTTAGTCGGTACCGGAACGCATGAAATTCTTGATGTTAAGCATGAGCCGGTGGATTACCAAATAGGAGAATATGCGTCTGACACCCAAATTATTGAGTTTGATACCCCTTCTTATATTCCTGATGATAAAATAAAAGACAGATTTTTTTATGTTGAAGTTCCAGAGAATAAAATTTCATTTGCTGGTAAAGTACAAAAAGCGAATGAACAAAGAGTAGCGGTTGTAGATACAACAATAAGGAAAATACAACTAAAAGATGCAGATGATAATTTAATCGCGGAAACAACAACTGATGCGTGTGGTCGATGGCATTTTATGAATCTTGATAACAAAGGGGCTTCTAATTATAAATTATGTGTAGAGGGTTATACGTGCAAAACAATTACAGAGCCGAGTTCTAAAATTTCTTTAAATATGTGGGAGTTAAGTGCGTTAAATAATACGAGTGCATCGAATAATACAGAAAGCGATGCAGAAAAAACAGAAGAAACTAAATCTACAGAAGATAATTCGGAAAATAAAACTAGGGAAAAAGCAGAAGAAAAAGGAGATAAAGCATCGTCAGAATCCAGTGAAAAAGTACTTAGCAAAGAAGATTCTGAAGCGAAGATAAAAGAGTTGCAAGAGAATGCGGATGCAATGAAGGCAAAAGAACAATCTACGGCGAATAAACTTTTAGGTGCAGCAAGTATGGGGTCTATGGGAATTGGTGGTA
>CALXNF010000025.1 GCA_944389685.1 uncultured Alphaproteobacteria bacterium
TATTTTTATACTATAACAGTTATGAACTTTTATTTCACTATCTCTTTACCGGTTGTACAAAGACAACGTCTGGTTGCATCTAGTCGTGTCAACTACGATACCAGTCTTGCGCAGTATATTCAAAACATACAGAATTTTCCGATTCTATCTGCGGAAGAAGAATATGAATGTGCAACTAAATGGGTAAAGGATAAAGACAAAGCTGCCGCAGAAAAGTTGGTCGCCAGTCATTTACGTATGGTGGTATCTGTTGCATACGATTTTCGTAACTATGGCGTTCCTTTTGCAGAATTAATTGCCAGCGGAAATATGGGTTTAATGCAAGCTTTGCAGAAATTTGACCCAGAAAAAGGTTTTAGATTTTCTACGTATGCGATGTTTTGGATAAAAGCTGAAATATATGAAACGATTTTAAATAATTGGTCGATAGTTAAAATTGGTACTTCGGCAAATCAAAAGAAGGTATTCTTTAATTTAAATCGCGCAAAACGGGCGCTTGGCATAATGGATGGTAATTTATCAGACGAGCAAACGAAGGAAATCGCAGATTATCTTAATGTTCCAGAAACGGATGTAAAACGTATGTCAACGCGTTTATCTGCACGGGATGTATCACTTAACTCGCCGGCACATTCTGATGATGATGCACGTGATGTTTTATCAAATATGCCTGATGAGCGAGGAAGCATAGAAGACGATATGGAGCAACTAGAATTTCGTCGTCGTGGTTATGATTTATTACGTAAAAATTTAGAAAAATTACCGGAACGAGACCGCGAAATATTAAAAGCGCGTCGTTTATCAGATCCTGTCGCAACGCTAGAGTCTTTGTCACAAAAATATGGTATATCGCGCGAACGTGTTCGTCAGATAGAAGAACGTGCTTATAATAAATTACGTGAGGCTATACTTAAAGAAGCAGAGGAAGTTTAACTTATGAGATTGTTTTTACCTGTAGTATGTGTTTTTTGTGCCGTTGGAAGTTTAAGTTCAGCGAATGCTTTAGAGTATGATAACGGTCGGTTGGGATTAAAACTTACCGGTTATGGTACAGCAGGCGTGTTGGAACCTGATTTTGAAACGCCAGATTTTATAGGAGACTGGCGGGTTCGTGGCGAAATTGATTATTTAATTACGGATGCTAATAAGTTGGGTTTGGTTTATTCTATTGACGCGGCTGCGATTGATGAAGATAAATTTATGAGAGAAGCTTTTACTTATTGGCAAAACAGAAATTATGGTCGGGCAGAATTTGGTTTTACAGATTCTATCGCGCGTAAGCTAGGGGTCGGGCTTCCAGATGTTGGTGGATTACGTGTTAATGATAAACCTTTATTTTACAAGAAAATTCATCCGGCAGGACCTGTCATTTCCGATACTACTATTACAACGGGGCGCAGCGCTTTACGTTTAAATCTTGCAACTATGCCTATTGGGGCGACCCAGTATGGCGTATCTGTTTCTGGTATAACAGATGATTATGATTATGCTGTAGATGTCGCTTTAAAGATCCGACAACCAGCGGGCAAAGTAAAAACGGCGTATGCGTTTGGGGCTTCTTTTATGTCGCATCCAGATGGGTATAGAACGGATTCATATACACCACGTGTGTATGCGGATTGGCGGGCTCAGGTTTCTGGAGGAATGAATTTACAATACAATAGCTGGATGTGGGGGGTAACTGCTAGATTAATTTATGATGAAAATCCTGTCGGTCCTGTATCTGATGGTTTGGCGGTTGGTACAGGTGTAAGTTATGATATTTTAAATTATAGTATTTCGTTAACTTATATTTTTTCTGATACAGGTATTTGGAATCGTGATGTTGACGATTATATGGACCATACAGCAATTGCTTCTTTTAGATATAAATATAGTGAAAACGTAGATGGTTGGGTGTCCCTTGGAATGACAACAGAAACGCCGTTCTTGGCAGTCGGTATGCGTTTGACGTTCTAAAAAAATAATACCAGAAATACTGGTATTATTTTTTTATTGGTTCTAGTTCTTTTGTTTCTTTCGTTTGTGGAATATAAATACGAGGAGTCCCAGAATATCCTAGTGCAGCATGATGCGCAGGTATTAAGAATTCTGGCAATGGACTGCATGCCCCCATCGCCATATAACTGGCTAACTTTGGATCTTCAAATGCCATTTGCTTGTCCGCTTCAATTGGTCTATGATACCAACCTTGGAATATAACAAGTTGCTTGTTTTTATCTAGTTTCATTATATCCATTGGAGAGTATAATAGTTCTTCACTTTTTTCTTCTTTTTCTTTGCCATCAGGCCCCTTAACAGTTTTCAATTTCATTTTGTATCCCATCATCTCAGAGAATTTCTTTGCTGTGTCTGGATCGTTTTGACGCAGTACAATCTTTGCTGCGGTTGTTGACATAATGGTTGACGCCGCATCTGCACCATATTTTTCCTGAATCTGATGAATGTCTTGACCGATAATTAGATAAGATACTTGTTGACCTCGACCAAGGTCTGGCCCCTGAATAACAGCCTGAAGTTTTTGCATTTTTGGCATCTCGTCCAACACGAACAATACAGGACAAGGTCCCAATTTTTCTCCGTTATGTTCTTGACCTGGTTTGTTTGCTAACAAAAAGTTTGTCATTAATTCAATAAATATACCCGTGATTGGATTTAATGCTTCGGCATCAACCATATTAATAGACAAATACACAGTGACTGGTTTTACTTTCCCATCACTTGGGTCACGCAAACCACGTAAATCTGCGAAATGGAAATCTGAATGACTTGTGCGATTACGAACGGCTGCATTACGGAATATGGATAGTCCCGCCATAATTGTCGATATAATAGAACCACGTTCTTTATCAGGTGTGTTTGCTAATTGCGTTAATTCCAAAACTGCACGATGTGCGTAAGAATATCTACGTGCTTCTTCTACTGCGTTCATAAATAAATCATGCATAGGATCTTCCATCATGACCATTTGGTCGCCCTGTCGGCGACGCTCTTCCTGTGCTTGGGCAAGGCTGATTTGACTAGAATTAATCCAGTCTAGAATCATTGACAAGGATGCTTCTTTGCCTTTCCATGCGTCTGGTATAAGATCCCATGTCCCCACGTGAACATAGTTCATGGCATTTAATTCGCCTTTTTGTAATAGTGCGTATGCTGCATATGCATTAGGGTCATTCATCATGGAAAGATAATAATCCCCCAATACTGCCGCGTCTTCGGCATCAAAAGTCCCAGATGTTATGCGGGAATAAAAGTAATCGTCTGCCTTGGCACGTTCTACCTTTGATATCATAAATTGAATAAGACCCGATAGCCCGGCACGCCCAGAAATCGTCCAGTGTGGGTCGGCGGTTGAAGATGCCTTATCCGCCACCAAAACGTTGCATATAGAATCAACATACAAATCACGTTGTTCTTGATTAAATGGTACATGTTCTGGCGATAATGGGTTCCAAGACGGGTAATAAATACCGCGCTCTGGATCATCTTGACCCGCCCAGTTCATGATAAACACAGGACCAATTGTTGCACGATATGCAGATGAGTCTTGATATAACTCAGGCTTGGGGTCGTTAATAATCATAGATACCGTATTGCACTCAAATATAGTTGGGAAAACGACACCTTGTGATTTACCTGTCCCCGGGGGGGCAAGGCATAATGTAGACAGACATTCGTTCATCATTAACGGTTTTTTCTTAAAATATCCTAATACCATCATGAATCCGTTTAAAAGCCCCATTTTTTCGATGTCTTCTTTTGTTGCTTTGTTGGAAGACTTCTCGTCAAATTTATCATTTCCATATGGGTTAAATTCTTTTACCAATGTGGCATCCGCCATAAAGAAGTATGCAATTATTGGAATTAGTGGTACTATGCAGGCAATATCTGTTCTAAGTAGTGTACGAACAAACCAGTCTGGAATTTCTGCGATTACAGACATACCGGCCGTAGCTAACATATTGTGAAAGTACAGACTTGTCCAATGAGCTGTGGCCGGTGACCAACCATACCTCCATATGTGTTCTATCCAAAAAGATAGCCCGAACGCCAATGCGCATACTAACCAAATACCAACAGCCCAGCGCAGAGACCAGAATAAAGAAGCCATTGGTTTGCGTTGGTGTTCTTTATATGCGCTGGACTTAAATATATTCAAGCCCTTAGACGTACCAAATGATGATAAAATCTTGAACTTTTCAACCATTGTGTTATGATTATATCAGAATTTTATAAGATTATAAATCAGAATTAAAAAAAGTTTATGAAAAACGTCCCACGCATATATCTTGGCAATAATATAATAGAGGTCGGAACGCGAGTTCCTGCTTCTAAAGATATTATGCATTATATAAAACACGTTATGCGCCGTAATGATTTTTTGGTTTTCGGATCTGGAAAGGAATATATGGCGAATTTGTCTGAGGATAATTTTATTATTATAGGTGAAAAAACAGAACATAAAGATTCTTCAAACGAAATTACTTTGATGTTTTCTCCGATAAAACGTACGGATGATTTAGTAAATATGGCGACGCAACTTGGTGTAAAGGCGTTTCAGCCGGTGATAACCGAAAGAACAGTTGCGCAGCATATAAATTGGGAGAGAATGAGAAAAATAGCGATTGAGGCAGCCGAACAATCTGGTCGAAATAGCGTTCCTGAATTTTTACCGGAAAAGCATTTTGAAGATGTTGATTTATCAAATGTTGTCTTTGCAGATGAACGTGCTGCATATGGGGCAGACTTGCCGACGAAGATGAACGGCGTCAAATTTGTTTTTGTTGGACCAGAGGGTGGGTTTTCTGAAAAAGAATTTATCGCATTTGATACAGTTGGCGCAAAAGGAATAAGCTTAGGAAAAACAATATTGCGTGCGGAATTAGCTGCAGCAATAGCAATAAGTAGAGTTTTGTTATGAAGACGCGCGTGGCAAAATTTATTGCAGATAGTGGTTTTTCATCCAGACGTGGGGCAGAAAGTTTAATTTCCCAAGGACGGGTGAAAGTGAACGGGCATGTTATTGAAACGCCTGTTGTATTTATTGAAGAAAAAGATGTTGTTTCAATAGACGGGACAAAGTTATCTGCTAAACAAAACACAAAGTTGTATGTTTTCCATAAGCCGATAAATGTTATGACAACGCGGAAAGATCCGATGGGGCGAAAGACGGTATATGATTGCTTAGAGGATAAATATAAAAGTTTAAAATATGTCGGGCGTTTAGATTATAAGACTACGGGGTTATTATTATTTACGAATGATGGTGATTTGGCGCGTAAATTAACTTTACCAGAATCTCGCATACCAAGGGAATATATTGCAACCGTTTCAAAGCTTAATGAACAGGGGTTGATTCAAGCTGGTGTAGGTATGACCGTTGATGGTATAAATTATCGACCAATGAAGATAACGCAAGTCAGTGATAATGTTTTACGTGTTTGTATTACAGAGGGAAAGAAGAACGAAGTTCGTATAGTTTTACGTGCGTGCGGTTGTCCTGTTATTAAATTACATCGCGTTTCTTTTGGTCCGATTAAATTGGGAAATCTATCTGTTGGAAAAATACGTGAAGTAGATCAGAAAACAATTGACGCGTTATTAAAAACTCTCTAAAATCAAATTAACGGAAGAGGGAGTTTCATTATGAAGAAAAATACCATCAGAAAAAATCAGTCGATTAAGAAAAAGCAGAAAGTTATCCAAAAGAATAGCGCAGAGTCTGTTGTCGCGAAGCAAGCTTCTCGTTCTTGGTCAATATCAATTTATGTTTATTGGTTCATCATATTGTTCTTTATAGCTGCTACTTTTTATATTTTGGGGCGCAGCCATGGAACGTGTACGGATTTAAATTCTCAAAACAATAATGTTGAAATTTCCGAAGAAGCATTATTGCAGGCAAATGATTATTATGAGGAAGCAAAAAAATTGCTGGTCGCTGGTAACATCGCGGATGCAATTGATGCGCTTACAACAGCAATAGAAGCAGGAAATCCGACAGTAGAAATGTATTTATTGCGTGGGGAGGCTTATTTGCAAACGGCGGATTATCGCAAAGCATTAGAAGATTTTAATAGCGTTATAGAAATGGATCAAATAAACGCCATTGCATATTATGATAGAGCATTGTTAAACATTCGTTTGGAAGACTATGCAACAGCTTTGGCGGATATAAATAATGCATTGGCTGCGCAGACAGCTCGCCCGACATCTGTTTTACAGACGCGTGATTTATATGCTAAACGCGGTCAGTTAAATTTATGGTTAAAGAATTGGGAAGGGGCAATTGCAGATTATACAAATTCTTTAGCACGACCAGATGGGGTTGTTAATCCTACAGTTTATGCAGAAAGAGCAGAGGCATATACGCAGTTAGGTAATTATGCTGATGCAATAAGTGATTATGCGTCTGCCATTAGGGTTATTTCTGAACAAATTCAAGGGGCAACAACTGCTGAAGAAAGAGAAGCTTTGTCAAGCAATGCGATGTCATATTTTGAAAAGTCTGCAGCATTGAATTTAGCGTTGGGTAACATTGAGGTGGCTCGCAGTGATTTGAATTCAGCGTATACTATTGCAACAGCTTTGGTAGATAATGTTAGTATGGAAAGAATTCAGAATCTTATCGCAGAGTTGCAATAAAATAACACCATAAAAAAACCGCATTTGCGGTTTTTTTATTGTGTTTATTCTTGTGCGCCTGCGTCTATTATTGCGGTAAAAGTTGCTTCTGATACTTTCTTACCGCTAACCATGGCAATACCGTGAAATTTATATAGACGCATTTTTGACATTACCAGTTCTACATGTAATTCCAACACGTCTCCAGGTTTTACCATATGTGAAAATTTAATTTT
>CALXNF010000026.1 GCA_944389685.1 uncultured Alphaproteobacteria bacterium
AAAAACTGGCATCGCATTTTTAGGCAAGATATATAAACTTTGTAAATATGAGTAAAGTTGGCAAAAACTACGATATATACTGGTAATATCATCGCTAAGAACTGCTGGAAACAGGGCGAAAAAGAACATCCCGTGGGATTACCACGGGATGTTCAATATTCCTGGCGGAGACGAAGGGATTCCCTCGCACGACACATTCGTGTCGGCTGCGGGGCAACCGTGACGATTTGCCCGCGTTGCACTGGTCAAATCTACTTGTTGTCGAACCGGCAATCTGCGATTGCGATGTGTTCGCACCGTTTCGTTTCACTGGGAATAACAAAATGCCCCGCGGGGGGGCATTTTATTATTCCTGGCGGAGACGAAGGGATTCGAACCCTTGATACCCTTGCGAGTATACCACATTTCCAATGTGGCGCACTAGACCAACTATGCGACGTCTCCCCTTTTTATTCTGCTGATTCTTCCGCTTCGCTTTCTTCCTCTTCCAAAGACATCGGCTCGTCTACTAAGGAATTCTCTAACTCTGCGTCTATTTCACGTAATTTCGGATCTTCTGCAACCGCAACTTCTAATGAATCTTCGTTATCAGATATAGCAGGCGTTTCTTTATACGATTGTATAAATTCATGACGCAAGTTATCAATGTCTAACTTACCTGTCGCCATCTCACGCAATGCAACAACCGTAGGCTTATCATTACCTTTGTCAACAACCGGTTCCGCACCACCATTCAAATCACGTACGCGCTGTGACGCCAACATACCTAACTCGTAACGACTTTCCACAAACGGTAAAGTATCTGAATTTGTTATACGTGCCATATTAAAATCCTTTGTTGAAAACGTTTCTAACCACGTTATAATGCCCCATAGGTGGTAAAAATGCAAGAAGAAAATAAAAAAAACAATATAAAAACTCTTTCTATGGGATGCCGTCTAAATGCACTGGAAACCGAAAAAATTCAAAAACTTTTGACCTCTGTCATAGATGAAGCTATTCTTGTTAATACCTGTGCCGTAACAGCTGAAGCAGAAAGGCAATCGGGGCAAACAATTCGAAAACTTTCGCGCGAGAACCCGAACGCCCCCATTTTCGTAACAGGTTGTGCCGCAACAAGAAACCCAGAACTTTTTTATAAAATTCCTAATGCCATCGTGATTCCTAATAAAGACAAAATGAATTTAAATGCTTATACCGAAGCTTTAAGCACCGCACCATGCAACTTTATAACGCCTCATATTGTTCATTTCAATCACCACGCACAACAACTTTCAAAGCAATTAATTCAAGTTCAAAATGGATGTAATCATAAATGTGCTTATTGCGTAACACGTCTGCTGCGGGGACCAGCTTTTTCTTTCCCGTACTCCGATATTTTACAAGACGCAAAAGAAGCTATTTTAAATGGTTTTAATGAAATAGTTTTAACTGGCGTCGATACCGCAAGTTATTTTCGTGACGGCAAATTAATATCAGACGTTTGTAAAGCCTTACTACATGACGCCCCAGAGATTCGTAGGCTAAGAATATCTTCAATGGATCCGGCCTCGCCAGAAATATTTAAACTTATTGATTTAATTAAAGCAGACCCCAGAATGATGCCCCATATGCACTTGTCTATGCAATCTGGATCCGATGACATATTAAATGCAATGCACAGACGTCATAATTCTGATACAGTTAGACGAATTTCACAATATGCAGGGGATAAAATCACTTTTAGTTGGGATATAATTTGCGGTTTCCCTGGAGAAACAGACAAAAACTTCCAGGAAACCTTGGAATTAGCACAAGAAACCTGTCCTATAAAAATTCATGCATTCCCTTTTTCTGCACGTCCAGGGACAGAAGCTTTTAGCATGACCAATCAAATTGATAAAAATACCGCAAAAAAAAGAGTAAAACTTATTTCTAGTATTTCGGACGTAAATCGTCTACGTTTCATGAAATCAAATCTAGGTCAAACCGTTTCCGTATTGGTTGAAGAAAACAATATTGCCAGAACTCCTCATGATATAAACGTAAAAATACAAGGAACTAAAATTTCACCAAGAACAATATGCAGCGTAAAACTTAACGGAATTTCAGGAGAAGATTATATGGCTAGTCCAATATAAAAAATTATTGGAAATCCTATTTTATAATTGCTAACATCTTTGGCATGAAAAAGAAATTATTTATTCTGTTATTGTCATTAATAACAACTGTTGCACATGCGGAGTTTTCTACACGTGCAAAATCCGCTTTCTTAATAGATTATGATTCTGGTAAAGAAATCGTAACAAAAAACGCAGATATATTAATGCCGCCGTCGTCAATGATAAAATTGATGACACTTACCGTACTGTTTGATGAAATCAAAGCAGGACGCTTAACTATGGATGACAGATTACCGGTAAGCGAAAATGCGGACTACAATAACCCTTTATGGTATCCTGCAAGTAAAATATGTTTAGTAACAGGTCAAACCATAAGTGTACGTGACGCAATTATGGGGCTAATAGTTCTATCTGGTGGGGACGCCAGCGTTGTCGTGGCAGAAAAACTTGCCGGTTCAGAAACTGCTTTTACAGAATTAATGCAAAAGAAAGCTCGCGAATTAGGTATGACGCAATCCACTTTCGGTAACGCCAGTGGGTTACCTAACCCCAATAATTTAATGACAAGCCGCGAATTAGCAATATTAGCGCAACATATAATTTCTGACTATCCGGAAATATATCCTTTATTCGCGACCAAACGATTTGCATTCGATGAATATCAAAGTGATTGGTGTCGCGACTGGGGGCGTACACATACCATGAATTACAATAAACTTCTTTTCATCATGCCTGGGGCAGACGGTTTAAAAACAGGTCATACAGATGACGGCGGTTATGGTATGGTGGCAAGCGCAAAAATAGGCGGCAGACGATTGATAGGCGTAATAAACGGTTTTAATGGGAAAAGCCATGACGCACTGGCTTCGGAAATGAAAAAATTATTAGAATATGGCTATTCTAATACGACGAATCATACTTTTTATAATTCAGGTGATAAAATAGCAAAAATCCCTGTTTGGTATGGGAGACAACCGGAAGTAATCGCAACAGTAGAAAAACCTTTTGTAATAACAGTTCCTAAATCAGATGGATTAAATGGAATACGCGTTTTGGCACGTTATAATGACCCTGCCCTTGCCCCGATAAAGCAGGGCGACAAAATCGGTGAAATCATAGCACAAAAAGACGGGGCTGTCATTGCACGTGCACCGTTAGTCGCAATGGAAACAGTTAAAAAGACACAATTTTTAGGCAGAATAATAAAAAATATTCGCGTAATATTTGGGATTGATTAAATGGCAATAAAAAAATCATCACAATCTTATAACTTCCCAAATCCAATGGACAACGATGTATTAGTTGGTCATTCAGAAACGTTAAACAACTTTCTAACTGCATGGGGAAAAAGGAACGAACACCCTATTCACCCTGTATGGATGCTAACGGGACCTAAGGGCATTGGTAAAGCAACATTGGCCTATAAAATTGCCAAAATGGTTTACGGTAATGTCGGTGATTTTTTCATCGTTGATATGGAAAGAAATATAGACAAAGACGGGAAACCCAAAACTGACGGGAAAAACATTTCTGTTTATACAGTACGCGCAATGATTGAAAAAATGCAAATGTCATCTATGTCCGGCGACTGGCGCGTCATATTAATTGATTCCGTAGATGAATTAAACACAGCGGCATCTAATGCAATACTAAAATTACTAGAAGAACCACCGGCAAAAACTTTATTTTTATTAATCGTTCATCAATTAGCAAACGTTTTACCAACAGTTCGATCACGCGCACGTGTCGAAAAACTAAGGCCTTTAACAACGGCACAGCTAAAGGAACTATGTAACATATTTATTCCTGATGCTAGCATCAGCGACGAAATGTTAAGATTAGCCAACGGAAGCTTCGGCCGCATCGCAAACCTAAAAAAACTGGGCGGGGACGTAATATATGAAGAACTTATTACCTGCTTAAAAAATCCTAAAAGTAATAGTGTAGACATGATGTCGATTGCAAAAAAAATCGCACCAGACCCTGCACTACACGGTATTTTGCTTGATGCCGTTGCATCGTTTGGTTTGGCAGATTTATACCCGACCGCCACGCACGCGATCGCCAACATTTCTCGCGTAAATCTTGAACCAGAAAATGGTTTGTTCAAAATAATTTCACAAATAAAACAATGTTTATAGATACTCACTGCCATTTAACCGACAACTATGTTTCCGGCAATTTAAAGGAACTTATAAAACGCGCCATAGCCGCGGATGTTAATACTTTAATCTGCCCAACAGCCAATCCCGAAGACATCCCAAATGCAGTAAAAATAATCGAACAATACGACAATATATTTGCGACAATCGGTATACACCCGGAATACGCAGGAATTGACGCTGCGAAATATTTAGAAGATTCCGTACTTACTCACCCAAAAGTAATAGGTATAGGAGAAATTGGGCTCGATTACCATAGCGGAAACAACAACCGTAAAGCACAAATAAAACTGTTCGAGCAGCAACTGGATTTAGCAAAAAAATATAACTTACCTGTTGCGATTCATACACGCGATGCCGAAGAAGATACAGCAGCTATATTAAACGATGACATAAGAGGAGTTATGCATTGCTTTACAAGTTCATGGAATTTAGCAAAAACCATGCTGGATAGAGGCTTTTACTTTTCTGCCAGTGGTATTTTAACGTTTAAAAATGCCGCAGAAATTCGTGAAACTTTTTCTAAAATTCCCCTTGATAGACTTGTTATAGAAACAGACAGCCCGTACTGCGCCCCGGTTCCTTATCGTGGAAAAACTTGCGAACCAGCCTTTGTTGTCGAAACGGCAAAAGTACTGGCAGGTGTAAAAAACATATCTTTGAATCAACTGGGTGATATACTTAAACAAAATACAAAAAAATTATATCCCAAAATATATTTACATTAAGATTACTTACCTTATTAAATTTGCAATTTTGTATATTCAGTTGTAAAATGCTTATATTATGACACGTCAGTTGATAAAATTTGGTCAGGTTTCTGAAAACCGTAAAGCACGGTATAGCTACTCTATTGAAGATACAATAGAGGCTGGAATTTCATTGACTGGTGCAGAAATAAAATCTATACGATATGGCCTAGTCACTATAGTAGACGGGTTTGTTCAACGTCGCGGGAATAATTTATACTTGGCCGGTATAGAAATTCAGAAATTACCGACTGCCGCTCGTATAGTTAACTTTGATGAACGCCGACCTCGTCAATTATTACTTCATCGTGCGCAAATAAATCGCTTAATAGGAAAATTACAGGAAAAAGGTGCAACAATCGTCCCGCTAAAACTGTACTTTAACAATCGTGGAAAATTAAAAGTATTGCTTGGTATTGGTTACGGGAAAAACAAAGTTGATAAACGTGAAACTATTAAGCAGCGCGAATGGAATAAAAACAAGGCAAGAATACTAAAAGGTTAAAAAAATCCGCCAAAAACGGCGGATTTTTTTTTATAATCTCAGAAAACATTAATCACGCATCATCGCATTTCCTGTGCGCATTTGACGTCCTAGTTCTTTCTTAATCGCTCTATATTCTTCACGAGTAATGCAACCATCGCGATCTATATCCATCATAGGCAAAACCGCTTGCATTTTCGGGCATTTTACAGAAGAAACGTCCAAACATCCATTGTCAAACGCCACCCGTGGGCCGCGATAGAAACATTTTCCATCAACAAATTTTGCTGCGGCAAAACCCAACGCAAAAATAATTAAAACTATTATCAACTTAAGCATAAAACGCCCACACTTTGAACCGCGACGAACGCATTTGCAATTTTCACCGCATTCACAATGTTTGCCACATTTACACATCACCATTTCTGGAACCGGTTCGGTCTTTACAGATTCTTTTGAAGTAGCGGGTTTAACTGTTTTCTTTACAGCTTCTTTTTTTACAGTTTTCTTTTTAACAACTGTTTTTTTTACAGGTTTTGCAGGCATTTTATACATCCTTCCTTTTGTTTGTTTTACACCAAGATTGTATTAAATTTATAAAAATATGTAAAGAATATTTTTTAATTTTCACCATCGTCTGATGCACGTGGATGTGCGTGTTCATAAATATTCATTATTTCAGCCATATTTACTTTAGTATATAACTGCGTTGTAGATAACGACGAATGCCCTAATAATTCTTGTAAGCTACGTAAATCCGCCCCACCAGCCAAAAGCGCTGTTGCAAACGTATGACGTAAAGCGTGTGGCGTTACATAATCTGGTAATTGTAAATAATGACGCAATTTCTCAACTACCTTTTCTGCCATACGTGGTGACATCGGCAATCCACGTACACTTCTGAACAACGGGTCATTTGGTGCAGTTCCAAAAGGACGAAGACGAGTATATTTTTCGATTGCATCTAATACTGCTGGCAACACCGGTACTATTCTTTCTTTTGACCCCTTTCCCAAAATTCTTAAAGCATCTGGACGACCGCGAACATCGGAATTTTTTAAAGACAACGCCTCGGAAATACGTAAACCGCAACCAAATATCAATACCACCAACGCCCAATCACGCGCGGCAATCCACGGTTCAGCATCATCTATCTCTTTAATTGCTTCGTGCATATGTTCAACATCACTAACCTCTATTGCCTTTGACAACTTCCTTGGCACTTTGGGCGATGATATTAAACCAATCGCATTATTCTTTACATTGTATTTCTTTGCCAAAAATCTATAGAAACCACGTAAAGAAGACAACGCGCGCGCTGTTGATTTATGCGCCAAATCACGTCGCTGTCTGTCTGCCAGCCAAGCACGGAAACAAATCGTATCAGCACGTGCAAAATCAGATAAAGAAACATCCGCACCATTAAAGTTTTCATAAAACTTTATAAAGTCACGGATGTCTGTTTCATAAGCAATCGCCGTGTGCACAGAATAATTCTTGGTCTGTGTTAAGTAATCTATAAACGTGGCGACCTGCTCTTCCATTTTAAGTATTATTTTATTTCAAACGTTGCGGAAACGCTGACTGACACTTCTGTATCTTTAGCAACAATACTACCTGCAGCACTAAAGGTCTCGCTGTCTGCAACCGCCATTTTCGCACTGGTTGCTAAGAAGTTTGATGCACGTGGCTGAATTGATGACGCACCAGCAACATTATACGAAACGCTTAACATCTTCCCAGCCGTACGTCCGTCACCCGCCGCCAAAGCATTGGCGCGTTCACGCGCATTTTCAACAGCCGCGCCTAAGCATTCTTCTAATACAGGTTTCATTGCTTCTGCACTGGTATACATACGCAAGTTCTCAGAATATACATCTTCTTGACCCGCAAATTGAGTCAATATCTTTTCTATCGTTTCAATATTATCTGCAGATACTTCTATCGCAATCGTCGTTTCTGTCCCCAATACAACGGATTTTTCCAATTCTCGATTCCATTCGCTCTTTTCATAAGAATTGAACTCTGTCGTCTGCATCTGAACATCTTGTTTCTTTAAGTATTCTGTAATTTCGGCAATCTTTGCTGTTGCCATTTTCATTGACGTTGCTGCACTTTTATCCAATGTAGTCACGCGCAAAGTAATCGCAGTTCTATCTTTCTGAACACTGGTTAAACACTGTCCATCAACAGAAATTACACGCGATGGTGTCGGTCTATCCAACCAACCAAATAACAACGCCAATACCGCACCAACACCGATAACACTACCTGCCCATACTAATGACTTTTTCATATTCTCTCCTTTCCTTTTATCCTAACATTGCCCTACGAACGCGCTCAAAAGTTTTTTCTGCGACAACGCGTGCGCGTTTAGCACCATCTTCTAAAATCTTGTCTATTTCTGCTGGATTAGCAATCAAACGTTCATATTCTGCACGCGGTGCCGATAAAACAGAATTTACCTTTTCAAACAATATCGTCTTTGCTGTACCGTATCCCATACCACCCGCTAAAAACTTTTCACGCAATTCCGCAATCTCAGATTCCGTTGCAAAATTTTTATACAATTGGAATATAGTTGATGTATCCGGATCTTTCGGTTCTTCTGGCAACTTACTATCTGTTATTATGCGCATAATTTTCTTTTTTAATTCAGATTCTGGCGCAAATAAGGGGATAACGTTATCGTACGATTTACTCATCTTACGCCCATCCAAACCAGGAATTATGCCCGTTTCTTCGCCTATTATCGGTTCAGGTAATTTGAATGTTTGACCATAAGTATGATTAAAATATCCTGCAATATCACGCGCAAATTCAACGTGCTGTTTCTGATCCGCACCAACAGGTACAACATCCGTGTCATACAATAATATATCAGCAGCCATCAATATCGGATACGTATAAAGCCCCATATTGACACCGGCATCTTCGTCCAACCCTGCCGCAATATTTTTATCTATTGCCGCCTTATAAGAATGTGCCCTATTCATCAAACCTTTTGGCGTGACATTCATCAATAAAGTTGCTAATTGATAAACCTGAACTATATCAGATTGCCTAAACAATACAGAATTATTCAAATCTAATCCCAAAGCAACCATCAACGCAGCAATTTCGTAAGTGTGCTGTTTGATATCTTTTGGATTTTTGATAATATTCAAGGCATGTAAATCAGCGATAAAAATATATGTTTTATTAGTCTTTGACTGTTCAATCAAAGGTTTCAATGCCCCGACATAATTACCTAAGTGAGGCGTTCCCGTAGGTTTAATACCCGTTAAAACTATATTCTTTGAATCTGTCATAACTAAAATCCTTATTTTTATAATGATAAATTGTTTATTAATAAAATGAAAGCATAAAAATGCTGTAATTAAATACAATCAGGCTCCTTAACGGCGCCACCAAACAAAAGAATAAAAACAAGAATTTACTTTAATCATTTTTCTTTAAGTATATTTATATATAAAACGAAATCAACAATAAAGAAATCCCACCAGAATCGGTGGGATTTTTCCTTTCGCGTTAACTTTAACGAGAATAGAATTCGACGACCAATTCTGGGAACATCTGAACAGGATATGGAACATCTGCAAATGCCGGAACACGTGTATATGTCGCAGTAAAGTTTGCACTGTCCACATTGATGTAATCTGGCCAATTGCGTTCCGCAGATTCTAATGCCAAAACAACCAACGGCATCTGCTTCGCTTTCTCACTGACTGTAATAACGTCACCAGGTTTTACCTGATAAGATGCAATCTTAACACGTTTACCATTAACATTGATATGACCGTGGCTTACCAATTGACGTGCAGCAAAAACAGTAGGTGCCAACTTTGCACGATATACAACTGCATCCAAACGACGTTCCAGCAAACCAATCAAATTATCTGGTGTGTCACCTTTCATATTAGCGGCTTCTAAATAATACGCACGGAACTTCTTTTCACCAACGTTACCATAATAACCTTTCAGCGTCTGTTTCGCACGCATCTGCTTTGCGTAATCAGATGAATTACCACCACGAGAAGTTGGACCATGCTGACCCGGTTTATATTTACGTTTGTTAAACGGAGACTTCGCCTGACCCCACAAATTTACGCCCAAGCTACGTCCGATTTTTAACTTTCTTGTGCTGCGCTTTGCGCCTGCTCTTGCCATAATTTTATCCTTTTATTTTGGTTTTTTCGGTGCCGAACTTTCCACAGAATCCTTATCGACAATATGACCAAAATACATATCGCTTATTCAGTTCTGGTTATCCAGCGGGGTTCAGTTTATAATGTTTTTTCAAAAAAATCAAGTAAAAATCCCGCAAACGCGGGACAATTTTAAAATTTTACTTTAGGTGCCACTTTTTCCTTTTCATCCATTTCAAACATCTTTTCGGGCTTTATGTTAAACATATTCGCAACAATATTCGATGGAAACTGTTCAATCTGAGTATTTAACCCCATCACAACCGTATTATAAAACTGACGCGCCGCCTGTATTTTCGTTTCCGTATCAGTCAATTCACGCTGTAATTCCAAAAAATTTTCGTTCGCACGTAATGTCGGATAATTTTCAGACAATGCAAAAATGCTTTTCAACGTTTCAGACAACCGATTTTCCGCATCTGCTTTCGAGGGACCATTTGCTTTCATCGCCGCGTCTCGCGCAGCCACAACGTTTTGTAAGGTTTCACGTTCGTGCTTTGCCGCACCCCGCACAGTTTCGATTAAATTTGGAATTAAATCATATCGGCGTTTCAATTGCGTATCAATTGTGGACCATGCCTCTTTAACCTGATTCTTTCTGGATATCAACCCGTTATAAACCGCAATAAAATAAAGCAAAACAACAGCAATTATCGCAATAGTAGTCCACATAATTCACTCCTTAAATATTGTTAGTTCATATAATTGTATATTTCTACATAACTAAAATCAAATAAAAACGCCACCAAAGTTGGCGGCGTTTTATAAACAAAATCAATCGATTTAGTTCAAAGCATCCTTCAAAGCTTTACCCGGTTTGAATTTAGGCTGAGTAGAAGCTGGGATTTTAATAGCAGCACCTGTCTGAGGATTGCGGCCTGTTGTCGCTTTACGTTTTGCAGTTGTAAATGTACCAAAACCTACCAAGCGAACTTCACCTTTCTTTTTCAGAACTTTTGTAACTGTGTTGATGAAAGCATCCAAGCATGCTGCTGCTGTTGCTTTTGTTACTTCAACTTCATTTGCGATTGCTTCAATCAATTGCTGTTTGTTCATTTGTTTTCTCCTTTCATATAAATTTATATAAGGTGTCCGGCAGACCCAAGGCAATGTCTGTGAAAACTTTCGCAGATGTACGCACTTTTCTTCATACGTCTATCACCAACCTCTGTATTCCACGGACATTGCCTGTGCTGCTTGTACGAATCGTAGAGAATTCGCGGCTTTAAGTCAAGAGTATATTTATTTTTTATAAAAGTTGACAAAATAAATAATTTTAATTATGGACAGCGTCAGCCCTTACAGCCGCCGCCCCCGGTGTATCACCTTCGCATAAAACATATTCGCCAGTCAAACCATCAACCTTAACACTTCTATAGTAATTTGGCGTCATAATAAATAATAAAGCTATTACACTTACCCAAAAAGTAAACTTAGTTAATTGCCACGGTTTCTGAAAAGATTCCTTTTTAAAAGAATCACTTAAAAGATTCTGGTATAACGCCCACCCCCAACTGAACATCAACAACATAACAACGAAAAAAAATCCAATCATAAGATATTTATGAAACGGCAACATAGCTGCTGCAAAACCGTCCCAAAAAGCATCAGTCTTTGGACATATATATAAAGCATTTGCTGCGGAATCCGGCGAAAGCATTATCGCTGCATTCGGTGCTAGCTGCATATCAAATGATACAACTATAACAATTGACACAAGCGCAATTATTGCAAATAACATTAACGGTTTCATTTATTCGCTTCCTTAAAAAATCTTTTAATATATTATAACACAAATAAGGAACTAATTGCAATTTTATAAACTTTTATTTAAAATGAAACCCATGATGCGCAAAAAAAACAATCTTGTTATAGGTTTAACTACTTTCAACACAGAAATGTTGAAAATTTCTATATCGGCATTAAGTAAAATACGAGAAAAATTCATACTTATAATACATAATGACAACCCAATGACAGTGGTGGAAAAACGACTGATACGCAAGCTGGGGTATTGTGGCGATTTACATATAATAAATTCAAACGAAACGAACGGTGAACTGATTGCAAAAATTAATATCATAGAAGCCGCAAAAAAATTTAATCCAGAATGGTTGATGTTTTGTAACGACGATGATTTATTGATAGAACTTGAAATACCAAACGTTTCTAAAAATAATTTTGCAATAATTCAAAACGCCGTAGTTTTACGACATCGCATTTCAAACTTGTTGCGCGTAATGGACTGTACAACAGATTTTGATATAGACGGTGAAGACATTGAATTATTACGTCCAAACCGTGGTTTTATTGGAACCCCTATTAGAGCAAACGTTCTTTTTGGTTTAGGCAAAATATTAACAGGCATGATAGAAGATATAAAAAATCTAAACGAAAAGCTAGATTTTTACCCGCCAATTAATACGATGTTATGGAACTTCGTTAATATATATGCGCGTCATATTAATTCTGAGGCAGCACCAATTTATATGGACAAAATTAACTACATAAAAAATGATATTGATACCTCTCGTATAAAATACGGGGTTCTTCGCCGTCCGGCAAGAAATGTAGAGGAACAATATCAACGTATATTATCTAAATATAATTCATTATTACAAAATTTACTTGCTGCAAACGCTGCCCTGCGGGGCTAATATTTATATATTCACTTATTTTATAAAAAAACAAATTATATGATTGAAATAACGGAGTAATACATATAAAATTGCTCCGACAAGAACGGGGATTTATAAAATGAAATACAATGAAATTCGTAAAACTTTTCTAGACTACTTCGAATCTAAGGGACATAAAATCGTTCCGTCAGCATCTTTAATACCAAACGACCCTACTCTTTTATTTACAGTTGCCGGAATGGTTCCGTGGAAAGGGATTTTACAGGGTACAGAACCTGCTTTTGCGCCACGCGTCGCAGACGTACAAAAATGCATTCGTGCAGGCGGCAAGCATAACGACCTAGATGAAGTCGGGTTTGACGGACGGCACCATACTTTCTTTGAAATGTTAGGCAATTGGTCTTTCGGCGACTACTTTAAAGAAGGTGCTATTGAAATGTCTTGGGAACTATTAACCAAGGTATTAAAGCTAGACCCTGCACGTTTGCGCGTGACGACTCACGAAACAGACGAAGAATCTACAGAAATTTGGCGCAAAATTGCAGGTAAAGAAGCCATCCGTTTAGGAGATAAAGACAACTGGTGGGCTGCGGGGGATACCGGTCCATGCGGTCCTTGCACAGAAATATTCTATGATTTTGGTGAAAGTTTCCAAAACGAAGATGACCGTTGGGTTGAAATTTGGAATGACGTATTTATGCAATTCGACCGTGATGCTAATGGTAATCTAACACCGCTGCCTAAACAAAATGTTGATACTGGTGGTGGTTTGGAACGTTGGGCGGCACTGTTGCAAAACAAAGTTGATAACTTTGATACAGACTTATTTGTTGGCCTGATTCGCGCAACAGAAGATTTAACCGGTGTAAAAAAGACTGCCGAAAACACCCCGTCTTTCAAAGTCATTGCTGACCACCTGCGCGCTGTTGGTTTTGCAATTGCAGATGGGGTAATTCCAAGTAATACAGATCGTGGCTATGTAATTCGTCGCATCTTACGCCGCGCTATGCGCCATGGGCAACTATTAGGTCACAAAGGAGCGTTATTATCGAAACTTTATCCTGCCCTGATCACAGAAATGGGTGAGGCTTATCCAGAATTAGCACGCGAAGAAAAGCACGTCGTTGAAATAATTCAAAACGAAGAAAACGCTTTCGCAGATATGTTGCAAAATGGTATGAAGTTGTTAGACAATGAGATACCAAAAGTTCAAAATGGTGTATTACCTGGTGAAATTGCATTTAAGTTATTTGATACCTATGGTTTCCCATTAGACTTAACGCAAATGATTTTACGCGACAAAAATATAGATGTTGATGTTGCAGGCTTTGAACGCGCAATGACAGAACAAAAAGAACGTAGCCGCGCTGATACAAAGGGAACACGTACATTATGGGAATCACAAACTCAACTACCTGCAACAGACGACCACTTTAAGTATGAACCAGATACTGATATGACATCTAAAGTATTGGCTATTTTAAGAGATGGCGAATTTGTTGAAACTGCTGGTGCCGGTGATAACGTTGAAGTTGCCCTAGATAAAACAAATTTCTATGGCACCCAAGGCGGTCAAGTTGGTGATGCTGGTGAATTAGTTAAAGACGACACAACTGTAATGACAGTCGCAGAAGCGGCACGCGTTGATAACATTGTTATCCACAAAGGAAGTCTAACTGCGCCGCTATCTGTAGGAGATGAAGTCAAAACAGAGATTAGCTCTGCCACTCGTCAACAAACAACACGTGCACATACCGCAACACACTTGTTGCAGGCGGCTTTACGTCAGGTGCTAAACGAGGATGTTGAACAGCGCGGCTCAAAAGTATCACCAGATTCTGTTCGTTTTGACTTTCGTTTTGGTCGCGCAATGACCGCAGAAGAAAAACAAGCCGTTGAAGATTTAGTAAATAAGTGGATAAGTGAAGATCTGCCTGTCTCTCATGAAGAAATGTCATTAGAAGACGCAAAAAAACGTGGAGCAATGGCTTTGTTTGATGAAAAATATGGCGATAAAGTAAAAGTCATCACTGCTGGTGATGTTTCTTGTGAATTATGTGGTGGTACTCATGTTTACCATACAGGCGAAATAATTAAAGCCAAGGTGAACAAAGAAAAATCTATTAGCAGTGGTATTCGCCGTATAACGATGTCAGTGGGAACATTAGCAGAATAAATTAAACGCCCTAAACAGGGCGTTTTTATTTCACTTGCTTTTATTTAATAACAGAGTACAATTATCGGGGTAAGAGAGATTTCGGAAGTATTCCCGAAAAACTACCCCGCACTTTTAGTTGTTTGACTGATTAGCATGCGGGATTAAAGCCGCGCCATCCCAGATTCACTACAAATAAAGATTTTCTTTATTAGCAATGGATTTTGGGTCGGCGCAAACGTATAACTATTAAAAAGGATTTATTTATGGTTAAAGTAAGAGAAAAACAAACGGCACCAGAAACAGAATTTGGTGCAGACATTCAGAAACCTGCAAAAATAACAGGTATGAACAAACATGAAAATGATAAAAACGACGAAAAACTGTATTTTATGGCTTTGGGCGGATTAGAGCACGTCGGTCAGAATATGTACGTCTATAAATATAAAGGCAAATATTTAGTCGTTGATTGCGGTATGGGATTCTTGGAAGAAGAAATCGGTGCCGGTGACGTGCAATACTGTGATACAACTTGGCTAGAAAAACGTAAAAAAGATGTCGTTGGGTTCGTTATCACTCATGGTCACGAAGACCATATCGGTGCGCTAAAGTTCGTTTGGCCAAAGTTTAGAAAACCTATTTACTGTACACGTTTCCCTGCAGAAATATTACGCCAAACGTTCCGTGGTATTGAATTAGATTTTAACCCAGAAAAAGATATCGTAGAATTCGACCATCATGGGGCGACTTTAAACCTTGACCCATTTGAAGTTGAAACTTTCCATGTATCTCACTCTGTTCCAGAAGCACAGATGCTGATAATCAAAACACCTGCTGGGAAAGTATTACATACGGGGGACTGGACTTTTAACGACGACAATCCAATTGAAGAACCGACAGATTATGCACGTTTACGAGAAATCGGTTCTGACCCAAAATTGTTGGCATGTATGTCTGATT
The DNA here is from genome assembly GCA_944389685.1 of uncultured Alphaproteobacteria bacterium. Classification (GTDB taxonomy): domain Bacteria; phylum Pseudomonadota; class Alphaproteobacteria; order Rs-D84; family Rs-D84; genus Enterousia. Next base: position 15,460 of record CALXNF010000026.1, read on the forward strand.
CTACATCGGCATCTCGTCAGCAACCGCAAACAACTGAAGTTCAAGTTCGTGAAACGTTGACAGAAATTATGAAAAACGCTCCTGGGCGCGTATTAGTGACAGGCTATTCTCGTTCTTTGGCACGTATGAAAATGTTTTCCGAAGCCGCACGTGCCGCCGGTCGCGTTGCCGCTATCAAAGAACGTAGTAATCCTAACCCTGTGCCGTTCGTTGGCTTGCCAGAATTCCGTCAAATGGGAATCGAATTCGGTTATTTAAATAAAGATGATGTTTACCTACACAGCGAAATCAAAGACTTACCAGCAGAAAAACAAGCTATATTCTTGACAGGTTCTCAAGGGGAACAATTCGCTATGTTGACACGTTTATGCCGCGGTCACGTAAAAGAAATGAAATTGCAACCAACTGATACAGTAATATTCAGTGCAATTATAATTCCAGGGCGCGAACAAGACGTTTCTTATCTGTATAATAAATTAGCACGCATGGGTATTAAAACGCATACTATTTATGACACAGATCATGTACACGCCAGCGGTCACGCAGGACGTCCGGAATTTGAACGTTTCTATGACATGGTTCACCCGCAAGTATCTGTTCCAATGCATGGCGATTATATCAATGAAATGCTAAACGGGAAAATGGCAATGGAACGCGGTGGTGCAAAATATATGATGGTCGTTCATAACGGTGAAATGATCGCGCTGTCTGACGGTGAAGCCCCATACGTTGCAGAAACAATCGAAACAGGCTTTGTTGTTATGGAAGGCGAAACAGAACGTAGCACAGACGACCCTGTTTATAAGACCCGTAAGAAAATTGCAACAAACGGGGCAATATTCGTAACACTACCTGTTGATAAACGCGGCTTTTTGAAAGGCGCACCAGAAGTATCCAGTGCCGGTATATTTGAAACAGATGATACAGGCTTTATGAAGCGTCAGATTCAA